>JAGPUU010000235.1 GCA_018067325.1 Amphritea sp. | reverse complement strand
GAGCCGCTGCGCTCCGTCACCGGAGTCTGTTATGGCTGCAACACTGCCGCAAGATATCAAACTGCATACGAAATCCAGAACACTGGAGCTAATATACAGTGCTCAGGAAAGCTTCGAACTCAGCGCTGAATACCTTCGGGTACATTCACCCTCAGCAGAGGTTCGCGGCCACGGTATTGGCCAGGGCGTACTGCAAACCGGTAAGCAACTGGTCGGTATCAAGGGCCTGGAGCCCGCTGGTAACTACGCCCTGAAGATCATCTTTGATGATGGCCATGATAGCGGGCTGTATACCTGGGACTACCTTTATGATCTCTGCCATAAACAGACGACATACTGGGACAAGTACCTTGAAGCGCTAGCCACTGCAGGTGAAACACGGCACGGCAATATGATCGCCAAAGGCTAGGGCAGCCGCTACCTATTAGAGGACTCGACAGCTTACTGTCAAAAACCATTTATAAAGCCAGATCAGTGTATCTTGGAAGAATAAAGACAATTGCTTGCCGCAAAGGTAGAATGCGGCATCGCGAATTATGCAGATTACAGGTTTCCCATGACTGACCAGAAAGAATCTCAGGACCAGACCCACTTCGGCTTTGAACAGGTTAAAGTCGATGAAAAGCAGGACAAAGTGGCCGATGTTTTCCACTCTGTCGCCAGTAAGTACGATGTAATGAACGACCTGATGTCGGGGGGAGTCCACCGGATCTGGAAGCGCATAACCATTGAACAAAGCGGTGTCCGCCGGGGTCATAAAGTGTTGGATATTGCTGGCGGTACCGGCGATCTGACGATGCGGTTCTCGCGCCTGGTTGGCCCTGAAGGCAAAGTAGTATTAGCGGATATCAACGATTCCATGCTCAATGTGGGTCGGGATAAACTGATGGATAAAGGGATTACCGGTAACGTCGAGTTCGTTCAGGCTAATGCCGAAGCTCTCCCCTTCCCCGATAACACCTTCGACTGCATCACTATCGCCTTCGGCCTGCGTAATGTTACCCATAAAGACAAAGCGCTGGCATCGATGGCCCGGGTACTTAAACCCGGCGGAAAAGTGATGGTGCTGGAGTTTTCCAAAACTAAAAACCCGTTACTCACCAAAGCCTACGATATCTACTCGTTCAACCTGCTGCCCAAAATCGGCAAGCTGATCGCCGGTGATGAAGAAAGTTATCGCTATCTGGCTGAATCGATCCGTATGCATCCAGATCAGGAAACCCTTAAAGGGATGATGGAAGAAGCCGGCCTGGTTCAGTGTAAATACCAGAATATGACTGGCGGCGTCGTCGCTCTGCATACAGGTATCAAACCCTGAATACCTAATCCTTAAATCCTAGCATTGAACACTTAGGGCACCAGAATGATCAACGCAACACTGCTGACACTGGCTGAAACCAGCCTCAATAAGTTACTCCTGCTCAGCCCTGAAACCGTTGATCAACTGGGCCAGCTAAGCAACAAAGTCATCGCTATCCAGCTAACCTCGCCCGCAGCGTCACTGTCGCTACAACCCAGCGAAAGAGGTTTGCAGATCGATATGTTTGAACGTGATGACGCAGATGTCACGCTGACAGGCAGCGCCTCAGACTTTTTCCGCTTACTTACCGCTGCAGATAACAGTGATGCTATGTTTGGCAAAAGCATTAACGTCAGTGGTGACAGTGCGTTAGCCACCCGCTTTAGCAAAGTATTGATTGATGCAGCACTGGACTGGGAAGCGATTCTCGCCCAGCTGCTGGGAGATCTACCCGCCCATGAGATAGCCCGCTACCTGCGCTGGAAAGCCAATCTATACCTTAATACCGGCAATAGTCTGATGCTGAATCTTGAGGAATATCTTAAGGAAGAATTGCGGGTACTGCCCAGCGCACCCGAGATCAATCTGTTTTCATCGGAGGTCGACCGTATACGTCAGGAAACGGAACGCTTAACCGCCCGCATTGAACGACTAGAACAGCAGGACTAAAACAGCAGAGCTAAAACTGCAGGGCTAAAACTGCAGGGCTAAAATAACGCCTGAAATAGACCTCATAATAAGGGCCGCGACAGCCGTAGTCCCTTTCTCCTTTCTTAGCTCAAAAAGGTTTAACCACTACAAATACCAGAATCGGTATAAAGATCATCAGTGGCAACTCATTGAAATATCGGAAGTAACGTCCAGTATTATCCAGCGTGCCGGCACGCAGCTTCTTAAGATAGGCGAAACACCAGAAATGGTAGCCTATCAGCAGCCCGACAAACAGCAGCTTGGCATGCAACCAGGCCCCTGAAATACCATAACCAAACCAGAGCCATAACCCCAGCCCCAGGGTAAAAAGTGCCATAATCGACATAAAACCGTAAAGCTTACCGGCCATAATCGCCAACCGGTCAACATTCTGGCCTGCGTCAAGCCCCTCAACATAGTGCACAAAGATACGCGGGAGATAGAAAATACCCGCCATCCAACTGGTCATCGCCAGAATATGAAACACCTTAACCCACAACATAATTGCTTATCCTTATCCCTGTTCAGATCGCCTGAGTTTCAACTCGCAATCCGCTACCCAACTCAACCAATAGTTTATCACCCGGATTCACTTCTCCCACACCTGCAGGCGTTCCGGTAATCACCACATCTCCTGGCAGAAGAGTAAAATAATGGCTCATATAAGCGATCAACGGAAACACTTTATTCAACATAAAGCTGCTATTACCATTCTGGCGCAATTCACCATTCACCGTTAATCGAATCGCCTGATCCTGCAGATCACCCACCGCTATGGGCTCTAGAAAAGCGGACAGGGGACATGAACCATCAAAGGCCTTAGATTTTTCCCAGGGATGCCCCCGATCTTTCAACTTGCTTTGCAGATCACGCAAGGTCAGGTCCAGCGCCAAGCCTACACCGACAATGGCATCTTCGATCTCAAATTTATTAGCATTCTTCAGCGGCTGACCGATAAGAATCGCCATCTCCGTTTCAAAATGCACGCTACCGTAATCCAGCGGAACCTCAAAATGCTCCTCCATAGGGACTATCGCAGTTGAAGGCTTCATAAACAGCAGAGGAGTCGTAGGGACCGGATTATTTAGTTCTGCCGCATGGTCAGCATAATTGCGCCCAACACACACAACTTTCCCAACAGGAAGTTCCGCTTCCGTTCCATCTACATAGCGATGTTTGTACTGCATGATCGAAGCCCCTCAGCGATTAAGAAGAGTGTTAAAAAGAGTGGGTTCTGATCATACCCCTGGCGCTCAGCGAGCTCAATGCCAGCGTCAGACTCAGGGTGATCAGCAACACAATCACTGAACCCGAGACAACCCCCGCCCATCCCATCCACTGCCAGAATGGATCGAGATAGAAACCACCGCTACTGGCTCCCAAATAATAGAACACCAGATAAAGTGACGAAGCGCTGGCCCGGGCATGGGTCGCCTGATGGCTGACCCAGCTGCTAGCACTGGAGTGGGCAAAAAAGAAACCAAAGCTGTTGATAAAGAAACCCACCACGATCACTGGTAGAGAGCTACTCAAGGTGAGTAAACTACCACCAATCAGAATCAATATGCCTGCGATGATACAACGTAGCTGACCATGCCGCTGCGCCGCCTTACCAGACAAGGTTGAACCTACTGTACCGGTAAGATAGGTCAAAAATAGCAAGCCTAGCCAGACCGGGCTCAGATGATAAGGCGCATCAGCCAAGACAAAAATGATATAGCTGTATTGATTAATAAAAATAAAGAAATTCAGACCACCTATTAAATAAACCAATAAAAGCAGAGGGTTAGAAAGGTGACTATACAACTGTGACAACATGGTTTTCGGATGCAGCGGTTGTGGGCTGAAGTGTTGCGATGGCGGCAATAGCCACCAGAATAGAAAAAGACAGATACCACTGATAACACCCATCACCAGAAATAGATCGGCCCAGCCCAGCCAGTCGCCCACAAACCCACCGATCAGGCGTCCAGAAATACCTCCCAGCGTATTACCGCTGATGTACAGTCCCACTGCCACCAGCAACGCTTTACGGGAGAACTCGTCGCCCATATAAGCGATGGCGATCGCGGGCAACCCGCCAAGACAAATACCCTGCAAGCCTCGAAGCAGTATAAGCGTTGAAAAACTTTCCACCTGCGACAGCAACAAGGTACAGAGGCACACACCGCTCATGCTCAGCAGCATCAAGCGACGTCGCCCAAGCGCATCTGACAGCGGTCCATAAAGTAGTAGAGAGAGCCCCAGCATTAAAGTAGTCACCGTAAAAGACCAACTCACTTCAAGTGTAGTGAGTGCAAACTCCCGCTGCAGCTCAGGTAAAATAGGCTGAGTGACATAAACATTTGAAAAGATCATAAAAGATCCGATACAGAGCGCTATCGTTGCCCGCCAGAACTGCCTGCTACCTGATTCAATCATGACCGCTATCTCCGTTTGGGAACGCTAAGAAGCATAGCAACGGACCAATCATCACAGAAATATATAATATTGATACTATATATAAATATTTGTGATATATGTTTTGTCGCTTTACCCACAACTGACTCAGGTCGCCCCATGGATATTCGCTCACTACGCTGCTTTCAAACCGTTGCCCGTGAAAAAAACTTCACCCGCGCAGCAGAAAAGCTTCACCTGGCTCAGCCGGCTGTTAGCATGTCGATCAAACGACTGGAGGATCAGCTGGGTCTGAAACTATTTCACCGTAATGAGCGGCGCATCAGCCTCACCGATGAGGGCGAACGATTACTGCTACATGCGGATAAAATTATTCAGGCTGTGGCCGACGCCGAGCTGGAGATGCAGGAACTCACCGGGCTAACCCAGGGACAAGTGCGGATAGGCATCCCCAGCACCCTCGGTTCTTATCACCTGCCCGAACTTCTGATGGGCTTTCGCCACAGTTATCCAGAACTGCAACTCTCCGTAGTCGAAGGTGGAACAACCCATATCCGCCAGCTAATCGAGCAGGGCGAACTGGATATAGGTATCGTGGTCGATGACCAAGAGTCTGATCAGCTGGAAAAAATCCACCTGTTACAGGAAGAGATACTGGTCTGCGTTAACGCCGACCACCCGCTGGCCAGCCAGACATCGGTCGATTACCAAACGTTTCTCGCAGAAGAACTGGTGCTGTTTAAAGAGGGATTCTTCCACCACCAGGTTACTGAGGAATTGGGGAAGCGGTATCAGATCACACCGAACATCACTTTCGAAACCAATCTAATCCCACTCATTCAGTCAATTGTCAGACAGGGATTCGGCATCTCCGCCCTGCTAAGACACGCCATCGATGATGCCGGTGACCTGATCGGCATACCTTTTACCGAACCCCTCACCTTTAACCTCTGCATCGCCTGGCGTAAACAGCGGTATCTCTCCAGAGCCAACCGATCTTTTGTCGATTACCTGCTTGAACATGCACCATCTACCTCAAACAGGTGACAACTTCTATAAAGATATCTAATATAGCGCTCCCATTTATAGGAGTAACATGATGCTGACCGTAAACGAGTATTTTGATGGCGCTGTAAAGTCTGTCGGTTTTGAAAATGCAGAAGGCAAAGTAACATCAGGTGTTATGGCTGCCGGAGAATATGAGTTCGGCACTTCAGAAGATGAGCTGATGAAAGTCGTAAGCGGTGAGCTGGTTGTGAAACTACCAGGCAGCGATGAGTGGCTGTCTTTTCCAAGCGGTACAGAGTTCAATGTTGCCGCCAACCAGAGTTTTCAACTGAAAGTCGCTCAACCGACGGCTTACCTGTGCTTTTACAGCTAATCTGCCGTAGAAAAAGAAGTGCATGAATCCGAATCACGTAAGTTTTTTATTAGTTGATTCGGATTCATATTGAGTTGAATAAAAATCCACCACTCTCCCCCGTTTGGGCCCCCCCTTTTCCTATAACACTGTGTTAACATAGCGCCCTTTCTTTTACCGGCTAATCCCGTGATGTCTGCCACACACAGACACATCACACATAAAAATGAGATTCATACCATGAGCCAAAATACCTCTCTGGAAAAAAGCAAGATCAAGATTCTGCTGCTGGAGGGCGTGCACCAGTCAGCACTGGATACCCTGAATGCGCACGGCTACACCAATATTGAATACCTGACCGGTTCTCTACCGGAAGCGGACCTGCTTGAGCGGGTTAAAGATGCTCACTTTATCGGCATCCGTTCCCGCACTCAGCTTACCGAAGAAGTCTTTGCAGCCGCTGAAAAGCTAGTCGCTGTCGGTTGTTTCTGCATCGGCACCAACCAGGTCAACCTGGCTGCAGCTACCATGCGCGGCGTTGCAGTATTTAACGCACCGTTTTCCAACACCCGTTCGGTAGCCGAATTGGTTATCGCTGAGGCGATCTTGTTGCTGCGTGGCGTAGCGGAGAAAAATGCTAAGGCACACCGTGGCGAGTGGCAGAAGACTGCTAAGAACTCTTACGAGATCCGTGGTAAGAAGCTAGGCATCGTCGGTTACGGCAGCATCGGTTCACAGTTAAGCGTGATCTCTGAATCTCTGGGTATGGATGTTTATTTCTACGATGTAGTGACCAAGCTTCCACTGGGCAACGCGACTCAGCTGGGTTCGATGAAAGAACTGCTTAACACTTGTGACATCGTTTCTCTGCACGTACCGGAAACGCCGGCAACTAAAGATATGATGGGTGAAGCTCAGTTCGCTGAGATGAAACAAGGTTCTATCTTTATCAACGCTGCCCGTGGCACCGTAGTAGTCATCGATGCGCTCTGTAAAGCACTGTCAGAACAGCGCCTGCTGGGCGCTGCAGTTGATGTATTCCCGGTTGAGCCGCGCACTAACGATGATGAGTTCATCTCACCTCTGCGCGAGTTCGACAATGTTATCCTGACGCCACATGTCGGTGGTTCTA
>JAGPUU010000037.1 GCA_018067325.1 Amphritea sp. | reverse complement strand
CACCGCTTACAGCGGCCAGTGTGGGAGCGACGTGCCGTCGCGATTACCGTCAGGTTCCACAAAAAAGCCCGGCGGGGCGCCGGGCATTTCAGTCGTAATCAAACCTGTATCTTTCAGGCGGCTTGTTCATCCGCCAGCAGAGGTGTTGATTCCGGCTCATCGTTAACCCGCTCAAGTTTTTCTTCGACGGTAACCGGTTCAGTCGGCGCCTCACCCGGTTTTCTCTGCTTCTCATAGAGGAAGCTCAGAACAGCTGCACGATAACGGTTATATTCAGGGTCATCGGCCAGTTCCAGGCGATGGCGTGGGCGCTCTAGTTTGATATCGAGTATTTCACCGACCGTTGCCGCCGGGCCGTTGGTCATCATCACGATTCGATCGGAGAGCAGTACGGCTTCATCGACATCGTGGGTAATCATGATCACGGTGTTATTCAGGTCTGCCTGAATCTCCATCAATGAGTCTTGCAGATGCGCCCGTGTCAGTGCGTCCAGCGCGCCAAAAGGTTCATCCATCAGCATTACTGTTGGCTCCATCGCCAGTGCGCGAGCGATACCCACCCGCTGTTTCATACCGCCGGAGATCTCGTCGGGACGCTTATGCATCGCATGATCCATATGTACCAGATGCATGTTATGTTCGATCCACTCCTTCATCTCGGCTTTAGATTTGCTGTTTTTGAATACCTGTTTAACCGCTAGTTCAACATTTTGATAGGCGGTTAACCAAGGTAGCAGTGAGTGGTTTTGGAAAACGACAGCCCGCTCAGGGCCGGGTTCGTTTACCTCTCTACCGTCTAAGAGTACGCCGCCTTTTGTCGCTTGATACAGACCGGCAACAATATTCATAACGGTGGATTTTCCGCAACCGGAGTGACCGATCAGCGAAACAAACTCGCCCTGATCTATCTTTAGGTTAACGTTTTTCAAGGCTTTAAACGGGCCGCTGGGTGTTGGAAAGTCGATATCGACACCGGTCAGCTCAAGGTGTGTCTTAGTGGTCATAATTTTCTCCTAACCTTTGACTTCAAGGTCGCTTATCTCAGTTCTACTGACTTATCCCAGGATACTTTTTTCTGCAGCATCAGCATGACCCGGTCCAGTATGAAACCGATCAGCCCGATGACTAATACAGCAGCCATTATCCGTCCCAGCGAGCTGGAGCTGCCGTTCTGGAACTCATCCCAGACAAACTTACCCAGACCGGGATTCTGCGCCAGCATCTCTGCGGCAATAAGTACCATCCAGGCGATGCCCAGTGACAGGCGTAGGCCGGTAAAGATCATCGGAATAGCGGAAGGAATAACAATCTTCATAACATGGGTCAGCCAGGGCAGACGCAGTACCTTACTAACGTTGTTCAGGTCTGCACTGATGGTTGATACGCCTACCGCGGTGTTTAGCAGGGTGGGCCAGAGACAGCAAAGTGAAACAGTAATCAGTGAAGTAACAAAAGATTTAGCAAACATCGGGTCATCACTAACATAGACGGCACTGACAACCATAGTCACCAGTGGTAACCATGCCAATGGTGAAACCGGTTTGAATAACTGTATTACCGGGTTGAACGCGCTGTAGAGTGTTTTATTCAGTCCGATCACAATGCCCGCTGGAATGGCGATCAGTGAGGCGGCAAAAAAACCGGCCAAAACGGTTACCAGGCTGGTGCCAATCTGGTCAATAAAGGTGGGCTTGCCGGTGTAAGGTCGGGTTTTTATGACCGCATCGGGATTAGCTGCTAACTTCTTCGCATTACGTATATCCAAACGCTCATAAAAGGCGACCTCTTTCTGACGTTCTCTATTATGCTCTGCGATTAGGTTCTTACTCTCTTCGTATACCTGAGCCGGGCCAGGAAATTCACCTAAAGAGGTGTGAATGTTCTGAGCGCCGATATTCCAGATAAACAGAAATACCAGAATCCCACTCATAGGAACGACCAATGACTTAAATAGTTGAGCCAGATTAAATTTCTCTGGTAACCCTAATGGCTTTAATAGTTTTAATGCGATGCTACTCATAATGCCTCTCCAATGGGTCACTCTGATGAGTGACCCTTTGGTTTTTGGTGTGTCTTTCTAGTAGAGCTTTCTAATAGAACTTTCTAATAGAACTTTCTAGTAAGGCTTTTCTGTCAGGCGTCAAGCAGACGTTAAAGCGTAGTGTCTGGTTGTAGGCCGATTTTAAACTTAGTCAGATACTCATTTGGCTGGGTAGCATCATAGGTAATGTTATCAATGAAGTGAGTCTGTGGTGGCTTGTAGCCCGTTTCAGTCGCGAAGTCTGGGAACTCATTTGCTTCGAGCTTGCCCTCTGTGATCAGCTCTTTAGCCGCTAACGCATAGATGTCGGGACGGTAGACTTTTTTAGCCGTTTCCATGAACCAGTCATCGGACTTAGGTTCAGCAATCTGACCCCAGCGACGCATCTGAGTCAGATACCAGATAGCATCAGAGTAGTAAGGGTAGGTCGCGTTGTGACGGAAGAATACGTTGAAGTCAGGGACTTCGCGCTTATCGCCTTTCTCGTACTCGAATGTTCCAGTCATTGAGTTAGCGATAACATCGTAGTCTGCACCGACATAGTCAGAACGGGAGAGAATCTCTACCGCTTCAGGGCGATTACCATTGTTATTGGCATCCAGCCACTTGGCCGCACGGATCATCGCTTTAACAACTCGAATATGGGTGTTCGGGTTTGCATCAGCCCAGCCTTTGGACACACCAAATACTTTCTCTGGGTTGTTTTTCCAGATCTCGTAATCGGTCACAACCGGAACACCGATCCCTTTAAATACTGCTTGCTGGTTCCATGGCTCGCCCACGCAATAACCATAAATCGTGCCGGCTTCCATAGTTGAGGGCATCTGGGGGGGTGGGGTTACCGAGAGTAGGGCGTCGGCATCGATCTGACCGGCCGTATCACCCTTATGTGGTGCATAGAAGCCAGGATGAATACCGCCGGCAGCAAGCCAGTAACGTAACTCGTAGTTGTGGGTAGACACCGGGAATACCATGCCCATGTTGAACGGCTTACCTTCCGCTTTAAAAGCTTCAACAACAGGCTTTAGGGCATCTGCTTTGATTGGGTGGACAGGTTTACCGTCAGCGTCCTTAGGAATATGGGGTTTCATCTGGTCCCAGATGTCGTTTGAAACGGTGATCGCGTTACCGTTCAGGTCCATACTGAAAGCGGTAATGATATGTGCCTTGGTGCCATAGCCGATCGTTGCCCCCAGTGGTTGACCTGCCAGCATGTGCGCGCCATCAAGTTCTCCATCGATAACCCGGTCTAACAGTACTTTCCAGTTAGCCTGTGCTTCCAATTGTACGTACAGACCTTCATCTTCGAAGTAGCCTTTTTCATAAGCGATAGCCAGTGGC
>JAGPUU010000206.1 GCA_018067325.1 Amphritea sp. | reverse complement strand
AAAGGGCTTCGCAATGCGACGGGTGAACAGGCTGATTCTCTGAAATCTGGGGTGCGTTCAGCCCGGGAGAAATTAATTGCTGCGGGTGAGACTGTTCCGGATCTGCCAGAACTAGCAGAGGCGAAATTGGAACTGACGGTTAGTTTAAGCCCTGAATTAGCGAGTCGCGTGAAGCCGGATATGACTGTCTTTATCTTTGCGCGCCCGGTGGGTGGTCGTATGCCTCTGGCAGCAAAACGCTTGACCGTGGCCGACCTGCCGGTATCTTTAGTGTTGGATGATAGTCTTTCAATGAGCCCGGATGCTCTTCTTTCTTCTGCAGATCAGGTTGAGGTTGTTGCGCGTATATCAGCGTCTGGACAACCCCGCCCGGCACCGGGAGATTTAAGTGGAATGATTTCTCCTGTTGCTGTTCATGACCAAGTTGATATATTAGAACTATCTATTGATCAGATAGTTGAATGAGTATCTGCGTTCAGCACAATAGAGATTTTGAGTCACGTATATAAATTTGAATAAGGGTAGCATCAGGCGATGGAATTAGGACTACGTGAATGGCTGATTATCGGTGGCGCGATAGTTGTTCTCCTGATTGTGTTGGACGGCTGGCGCCGCATGCGTGGTGGTGGCAATAATCTTAAAATGAATATCGATAGTTCTTTGTCCGAACTGCCCGATATCCCTGATGCATCTTTTAACCCGGAACTGCCAGGCGGTGGTGCTCGGGTTATAGGCCGCGATGGTTATGCGGATTCTAAACCTGTTGCTACAGCCCCGACTATTTCTGAAAAGCGTCAGGAACCCGTGTTTGGCAATGATGAGTTGGATCTATCCTCTGCTCGTGCAGCCCTGTCAGAGAAAAAGCCACAGAGAAACTTCGATAAGCCCGCCGCAAAAAAATTGAAAAAAACGCCTTATCAGTCTGCTACTCAGGATGAACATGATCCGCTGTTTGCTTCTTCTGATAGTTTTCCCCCGCATTCTGATGGTCCCTCGTTTGATGAACTGGCTGAAGGAATCTCTGCCGTTCGGGTTATTCCTGCATCTGAGCCGGAATCTGGAATTGATTCAGGGTTTAGTGAAAATGATGAAATTCCTCTAGTTGAAGCTAGGCTTATTCAGCCAGAACCAGAACCAGAACCAGAACCAGAACCAGAACCAGAACCAGAGCCAGAGCCAGACCCAGAGCTAGAGCCAGAATTAATTGTTGAGTCGGCAGCATCTGTGGATAAAGATCTGTTTACTGAGGTAGAAGAACAGATAGATCAGCCCGTTAAAGATTTGATCGATGAACAAGATCAGTCAGAAGAACGGATAGAAGAACAGGTAGAAGAGCCCATAGCGGCAGATCTGTTTATGCAAGAAGGTCCCATTGACGAAAAAGCTGGCGAGCTTGAATACAGACGAAATCGAGTTGCTTACTCGGCGGATGAAGATGATCTGATCGCTTCACTGCCTGATGGCTTTCGTGAGGATACCCGTTCTGAAGGGGTTGTAGATGAAGAAGAGCATGACTTCGATCTTACCCGCCCCGTCAGTGAACTGGTCCGCCCGGCGAAAGATGAAGACAGTCAGCCTGAACAGGCGGCGATGGATCTGCCAGAACAGCAAGCGAGTATCTTTACGCTGGTTAATGATTCTGAGTCAGAGTCTGAAGCAAACAAACTGAACTTCACTGCAACGGATGATAAGCGAATCATTCCGGATGAAGGGTTGTTTGCCGGTGATGAGCCGAAGTTTGAAGCTGATCATTCGGTTAAGACTAAATCGCATGTTGAGACTCAGCAAAAGAATGCCTCTATGATCGAAATGAAGGGGCAGTCACTGCAGAAAATACCTGAAGCCGATAAGGTGTTGGTGATCTCTGTCGCTTCTCCCGATGGAGGCGAGAGCTTCTCGGGTCAAAATTTACTGCAGATCGTGCTGGCTTGCGGTATGCGCTACGGTGATATGAAAATTTTCCACCGGTATGAAGATGGTATCGATAAGGGTGCTATCCAGTTCAGTATGACCAATGCGCTTGAGCCTGGCTATTTTGAGATTGATACGATGGATAGCATAGAAACGCGGGGTGTTACTTTCTTTATGTCGATGGAAGAACCTCGCGACGTGATGAATGCCTATGAATGTATGCTGGCTACCGCCGATGCGGTGGCTAAAAATCTACATGGTGTATTGCTGGATGAAAATCGCTCCACCATGAGAGATCAAACCAAAGAACATTACCGCGAACGTGTCCGCCGTTACGAGATGCGTAAGCTGAAAAAAACCACAACTGCCTGATACCTCCAGAATACGCCCATGAGCCTTGATACTTCCATTACGCAGCTGTTAGAACAGCTGCGCGATACATTGCGTCACCACAATTATCAGTACTATGTTCTCGATAATCCACAGATTCCAGACGCTGAGTATGATCGACTGTTCCAGCAGTTGAAAAAGATGGAACAAGAGAATTCGGAGTTAATTACTGCGGACTCGCCTACCCAGCGGGTTGGTGCCCAGCCTCTGGCGGCATTTAATCAGGTTAGTCATGAGATGCCGATGTTGTCTCTTGATAACGCTTTCTCTGAAGAGGATATGCAAGGATTTGAAAAGCGAGTACGGGATCGGTTGAAGATGACCGATGATAAGGCATTGCAGTTCGCTTGCGAGCCTAAGTTGGACGGTATTGCAGTCAGTCTGCTCTATGAGAACGGGGTGTTGGTTAGAGCGGCAACCCGTGGAGATGGTAATACGGGTGAAGATATCACTCTGAATGTGCGTACCATCCCTTCCATTCCGTTGAAACTGATGGGGAGTGGGTATCCGGAGCGTCTTGAAGTCCGTGGTGAGATCTATATGCCCAGCAAAGGCTTTGGTCAGCTCAATGAGCTGGCTTTGAAGCGCGGAGAAAAGCCTTTCGTTAATCCCCGTAATGCTGCCGCTGGCAGTCTGCGGCAGTTGGACCCCAAAATTACAGCTCAGCGTCCGCTGGAGATGTGTTGTTACTCTGTTGGCGTTGTCAGTGGAGGAGAGTTGCCTGATACCCATGTGGGCATTTTAGAAACGCTGGCGACCTGGGGATTAAAGATCAACGCTGAAATGGCAGTGGTTGAGGGTGTTCAAGGCTGCATGGATTACTTTGAAAGGCTCTCAGTAAAGCGTAGCCAGCTACCTTATGAGATTGACGGGATAGTATTCAAAGTTAATGCTTTAACGCTTCAGCAGCAATTAGGCTTCGTTTCAAGGGCGCCTCGCTGGGCGATCGCCCATAAGTTTCCCGCCCAGGAAGAGATTACAACGGTCAATGCCATCGAGTTCCAGGTGGGCCGAACCGGCGCAATCACACCGGTAGCTCGGTTAGAGCCGGTATTTGTCGGTGGTGTAACGGTTAGTAATGCAACACTGCATAATATGGATGAAGTCGAGCGCCTGGACGTACGTGCGGGCGACACGGTTATTGTGCGCCGAGCTGGGGATGTTATTCCTCAGGTGGTTTCAGTCGTTATCGATCGACGACCTGAGGCTTCAGTCCCTGTCAGTATGCTGGATCGTTGCCCTGTGTGTGATTCTGAAGTTATGCGGATCGAAACCGAGGCCGTTGCGCGTTGCTCGGGTGGTTTAAGTTGTGCTGCTCAGCGCAAAGAAGCGTTAAAACACTATGTATCGCGCAAGGCGATGGATATCGATGGTCTGGGTGAAAAACTGATCGACGCATTGGTTGAAAAAGAGCTGGTTCATAGCCCCGCTGATCTGTATCACCTACATCATTTGCAACTTGCGAGCATGGAGCGGATGGGCGATAAGTCTGCGGCCAAATTGTTGCAGAGTATCGAGAAAAGCAAGGCAACTGAGTTAGCGAATTTTATCTATTCATTGGGTATCCGTGAAGTGGGTGAAGCCACCGCCAGAACTTTATCGATTCACTTTGGTTCTATTGAAGCGGTTATAGCAGCGAACGAAGAGCAACTCCAGGAGGCTTCTGATGTTGGGCCAATTGTCGCGCGGTATCTCGTTAGCTTCTTCCATCAGGTACATAACCTTGAAGTTGTTAAGGCGCTGCAAAATGCGGGCGTGCATTGGCAGGATGTTGAGGTGGATCAGAATGATCAGCCTTTGGCGGGACAGACCTGGGTGCTTACCGGTACTCTGGAGCAGATGCCTCGGGCAGATGCTAAAAAGCAGTTGCTGGCGCTGGGTGCTAAAGTCGCGGGCAGTGTTTCAATGAAGACGGACTGTGTTGTAGCCGGGCCGGGTGCGGGCTCGAAGCTACAAAAAGCGGAAGAATTAAGTATTCCAGTCATAGATGAACAGCAGATGCTGACGTTGTTGGCGGCCTATAATAATTAAACGGAGTGACTGAGTGATGTACAGACCGATACGGCTATGTTTGCTAGGTGTCTTGCTATTACAGGGGTGTACCGAGATTACTCAGGTCGTTCCTGAACGCTTTGTTACTCCGGATAATCCTTTCTGTCGTGCGCTTTATCAACATAATGACTGGTTAGATGCTGCGGTAACAACAGAGAGCCGCTGGGGGTTGCCGTTGCATATAGCATTGGCAGAGGTCAATGTGCCGATCGGTACTGAAGCCAGTGAGTATATTAATCCAGCTTCTTCTGACTGGGAAGAATACCGTTTGGCTACAGAAAACTGGGCGGGTAGCTTTTCGGAGATTGAAACTGCGCTGGATTATCTCGGTTGGCATGCACAGATGGCGAGTCAGCGAAACAGTCTGTCGATGGAGCAAGCGGGTAAATTATATATTGCTGCGCGAATCGGTCATGGCGGGTTATACAGGCTGGAATATAATCCGGATCTGCTATTGGCCCGACAGGCTGAAAAGGTCGATATGCGGGCGAATAAGTATCGGGATGATCTTAAATATTGCCCGCGTATCCGAGAACGCGCTGGCAGCTTCTTCCGCTTGCCCTTTTAATCATGATTATTCCATGGGAACAACTCAGTCCTGAAACAT
>JAGPUU010000199.1 GCA_018067325.1 Amphritea sp. | reverse complement strand
CAGAGTCGGATAGCAGTGTTGATCTGGAGCAGCTGAAAGACTTAGTCTTTGACTCAAAGGAGGTGCCGGATCTGAAATCTATTTTACAACAGTTAGATCCAGATCAGCGTTTGGCGGATGCTATTCGCGAAAGGCCGGTGGTGCTGGGGTATCTGTTTGATCGGAGTAAACGTGAGTTATTAGTGGGCGATCCGGGAACCGCTGTCATAAGTGTTAATCCTACACTCGATCTACAACCCATCCCTGAAGCCAATGGGTTAATTGCCAGCGTAGATGCTTTGCAGAGTCAGCAACTGCGTAGTGGTTTTTTTGATAACCCGATGGTCGATAGTGACGGTGTTTATCGAAGGGTATCGTTGTTGCAGCGCTATCATGGTGAGTATTACCCCTCTTTAGCTCTGGCGATGTGGCTGACTCTCTTCGATGAGCAACAAGTGAAGCCTGAATTTGAGTCTGATATGACCGGAGAACATCAGGCGCTGGTATCGATTCGGGCTGCCGGTCAGTCAATTCCGGTAGATCAGACGGGCGCTTTACTGGTGCCTTATAGAGGGGGGCAGGGCAGCTTTCCTTATGTTTCTGCGACCGATGTAATTACTGGCAGAGTTGATGCCGCTCAGCTAGAAGGAGCCATTGTGTTGATCGGAACCAGTGCTGCCGGCTTGCTGGATCTTCGGGTAACCCCTATGAGTAGTCGTTATCCTGGAGTGGAGGTTCATGCGAATATTCTCTCGGGACTGCTGGACGATCGGATATTCAGTGAGCCGGACTACACACGGGGGGTAGAGATTGTTCAGCTGATTATCAGTGGTTTGCTTCTATCAATTCTAATTCCGCGTACCTCTGTAGCTTTCTCTACGCTGATTACAGTGATCTGGACCGCATCTCTTATAGGCTTCAATCTATATGCATGGCAGAGCCTTTTTTGGGTAATTCCAATAGGCTATAGCTTGTTGTTAGTTCTACTTCTTTATCTGTTTCAGCAAACAACCGGGTATTTCTTTGAAGCCCGGAACATTCAGCAATTAGCAGGTCAGTTTGGTCAGTATATTCCACCCGAGGTCGTACTGGAGCTAGGTCGTCAGGACGAGGGTGTGCAGCTTAGCGGTGAAAATAGAGACATGACCATAATGTTCTCTGATGTCAGGGGATTCACCCGAATTTCAGAGCAGCTAACACCACAGCAGCTCACCCGTATGATGAATATTTACCTAACGGAGATGACTCGAATTATTCACCAGCAACGGGGTACGGTGGATAAATATATTGGTGATGCTGTGATGGCATTCTGGGGTGCTCCGTTAAATGATAATGATCATTCATTGCATGGACTGGATTCAGCACTGCAGATGTTGCAACAGCTACCGGACCTGAATAAACGTCTTGTTGAGGAAGGTCTACCTGAGATTGAGATCGGAATAGGTGTGCATTCTGGCACGATGAGTGTCGGAAACATGGGGTCAGAGTTCCGTATGGCTTATACAGTGATGGGGGATGCGGTTAATTTGGCTTCCCGGCTTGAAGGGTTGACCAAGTACTATGGTTGCCCGTTACTGGTGAGTGCTGATATGCACTCACGGTTGCCTAATTATCTCTATCGGCAAATTGATCGGGTAAAAGTGAAAGGTCGTCATGAAGCTGTTGAACTGTTCCAGCCGATGTTAATTACAGAAGCCACCGCTTCGGGTTTAACTGAACAGGTTGATCAGTTTAATAAAGGGGTGACTTTGTATCGTCAGCGCCGGTGGCAGGAAGCACAAGAACTGTTTAAGTTATGGTTAGTCTGGTATCCGAATGACCGAACGGCTGAGCTGTATCTGAACAGAATTACTGCGTTCCAGGAGAATGACCCGGGACCAGAGTGGACCGCAGTGTTTAGTCACCAGAAAAAGTAGAACGTCGAAGTTTCTATAGCGATCTAGGGTAGAGGAATATAGGGTTAAGCTGACGGGCTAGTCTAATAAGTATGGAGGTTTGCGTTTCTTCAAGCCAGGCAGCTTTGCCAGGTCTACAGTATCGATCTGGCGAGGTGCCATATGACTGTCAGCATATTCCAGATAAGCACCACTGTTAACAAATACGTTGAAAAGGTCTGCATCCAGGTGATTTTCTTGAACCATACGGCCGATAATATTCATTGCTTCCGATAATAACATTCCCTTTTTATAGGGCCTGTCCGGTGAAGTGAGCGCTTCGAAAATATCCGCAATGCACATAATTCGGGCACGTAATGAAATCTGGTCTCCTTTTAAGCCTCTCGGGTAGCCGCTGCCATTTAAACTTTCATGGTGGTTGCAAGCGATTTCAGGTACTTGAGACAGGTATTTAGGGTAAGGAAGTGACTCCAGCATATCGATAGTCACTTTAATATGGTCGCGCATCACCTGAATCTCATTTTGTAACAGCGTTCCTTTGCGGATACAGAGATTTTCTGTTTCATCTTGTGTTAGTAGTTGGCGAAGGCTTCCTTCATCATCGGTCCAGCTAATAGCCGATATTTGTATAATCCTGTTAACATCGGCATCGGCCATAAATTCAGTTCCGGTATTGCTCTGGCGCAGGAATGCGATATCCATATCGACCTGAATGAAATCTTCTTCTAGCCGTTTTTCCGCTTGTGCAAGATCATTACCGGTAAGTGACTGAGCACGTCTTAAGTGATTAAGTTGTAGCTGAAGTTTGTATTCGCGAAAGCGTGATACAACCAACTCTATACGATCAAACATCGTATGCAGTTTGGTTGCTTTGTCGATAATATACTCGGGGGAAGTGATTTTTCCACAGTCGTGCAACCAGGCTGATATACGTAGCTCGTACATCTCTTGTTCGCTGAACTGTGTATCAAGAAACCGTTTATCAAGGCTACTGTTTACTGCATTAGCAAGTAGCATTGCGATCTCAGGAACCTGTTCACAGTGTTTCCCTGTTACCGGTGATTTATGGTCAATAGCCCGACCCATCAGCTTAATAAAGGATTCAAATAACTCTTTCTGAGCATCGATCAGACGTCGCTTAGTCAACACTGTAGCAGCTAGGGAGGCCAACGACTCGACCAGATGCTGTTGGTCTTCGGGAAAGGTAATTGTATTGTTATCTTTGTCCATCGCGTTGATTAACTGCAGGACACCTATAATTTCACCTTCATGATCCTGCAGGGGTACACAGAGAAATGATTTTGAACGATAGCTCAGCTGTATATCAAATTTACGGGTTCCAGAAAAATCATAATTATCAGAACAGTAAGCATCAGGAATATTGATTGTTTTTTGCAATGCAAAAGCTTGTGCTACGACTAGGTTTGAAACCTGGTTCTGTGTGTTGAAAATTTCAACGGTTGGTAGGTCTCTGGGTTTACGATGTATTCCGAGTGAGCGATTATGAAGGATCGTAAAATGGAGCTCATTTGGATTTTCATCACCGACAGTATAAAGGGTTCCGCCATCTGCGTTTGTCAGTTGCATACAGCCCAGAATAATTCTATCCAGCAACAGGATATGATTTTTTTCAGTCGTCAGTGCACTGGTCAGAT
>JAGPUU010000176.1 GCA_018067325.1 Amphritea sp. | reverse complement strand
AGGCATATTGTGGACTAGATGATCTTGCTGCTGCTGAACAGTTGTTACAAGAATTGATTCTTGATAATCCTTTGTTGATCGCCGCCTATGACTTGTTAGCTGAAGTTCATGAGAAAATGGGCGATCTCGTACAGGCCAGAGAAACTTTACGATTGGCAACAAGTCATGCTCCCCTGGGTATCCCGCGCCAGATGGAACTAGGACGTGTCGCGTTGCAAACAAAAGAAGTTGATCTGGCTAAGGGAGCTTATCGACGATCAATATCCCTGGGTCGTCATAGTTGTTATCGTTCTGCTGACCCCTACCTAAAACTCGCTAATCTTCGTCGAATGGATATAAAGAGCAGTGATGAGATAACCCGTGATCAAATCCAGAATGAGATAGACGGCTTACTAATCAGTACGCGCAAGCAGTTTCCTGCGGATACGGAGTCTGAAATCAGGGCCTTTCTTATTCGTAGTCAATTAGCCGAAGAGATGGGTAACCGGAAAGATAAAGAGCAGTTTTTAAGAGATGCAAAGCTGATTAATCGACAGTTAGAAAATCCGGTTGATATTGATCGTGAATTGCTGGTTTTGTCCGGAGACGCTCTGCCGTTGTTAGAGACGCCTGCCCCTAAGGTGGAAGATAAAGCGTCAACTGGAAAACAGCAAAATCCAGATATGAGTGATAAGGCTAACCGGTTGGGCATTAAACACTATTTATCAGGAAAGTTCGGTTTGGCGATCAAGTCTTTTGGTGCCGCCATCGACTTTGATTTTAATAATCATGCCGCGATATTAAATCTTGCTCAGTTGTTTATGGAAACTGCCAGAGATGATTCAGAGCGTCGAGAAGGCCGGCTTAAGATGGTTGATCGTTACCTCAACCTGGTAGAACGTCGGGTTTTGGAAGGTGAATTGAATAATAAGAAGCGGCTTTTGAAAAAATACAGGGGAACGCCAATAGAGGACCTTCCTCCATCCTCACTTGGGCCACTATTAAAATAATTTTATAAGAGTCTTTCAGTAAAAGAATTGGTACTTAGCTCGCTCCTTTCAAAATTGTTATGGCCTAGCCGGTCTCCGCATGCGTTAACGCCAGTCACTTCATCCCACATACATATTTCAGGGTCGCTTGATCCGTGCTTTGCCAGTAACCACCCGAGATCTTCGTTCAGGTGTAAAGAGCTCTAATGATTCTTCGTTTCTACTAGTCTGATTTCAGTATCCGGTTGTTGTTCTTTTCCGAGCGCACTGCTGTCTCTGGGCAGCGGCATAGAGATGGATGTTCTCAGGTAAAAACATCGACAAGTTAAATTGCCTCGTTATTTTTATGATACCTAAAAGGTATTGAATTTAAAGCAAATAGGTATTAGACGGTATTAAGCTGGCTGCATAAACTGGATTTAACAAAAAACAGTACCCGTTAGAAATTTAGGTAGGGGAAGCAGCTGTAGCTGTTTCTCCCGGTAATAATGTTATTGCCCGCTTCCAGGAACTGGGAAGTATTTATATACACTTTTGTGAGTAAGGAATTTGTATGCCAATTATTGAAATTCATGTACTGGAAGGGCGCAGCTCTGAAGTTAAGGCGCGTGCAGCCGCCGCGATTACTCAGGCCGCAGCAGAAGGGTTTGGTGTCAGTAAAGATACCGTACGTATTCTTGTGACTGAGCACAAGAAAGATGAGTTTTATGTGGGTGGCCGAGCTGGCCGTGCAACTGATAAGGCAAAAGCCGGCCTGGTCGCTGAGAACAAGGGTGAAAAAAGTTAAATGTGCTTTGATTTATAGAATACAACGTAGAGAAGTGTTGGGCCATCTTTGAACGATGGGTATCGACTCTGAATCAGAAGGTCTTACAAGAGCCTGTCCGCAAATTTATGTGGTTGGCAATATGTCAGAAAAATATCTGATTCAGGGTCATCGGTTAAGTTTTTCATTTGCCGTGCGGTACTCTATTACAATATCCAGAAAGGCTCTTAGAAGAGGGGATGCATCCTCTTTTCGGAAGATACAGCTAAGATCCACTTCCGTTTCATCTGGTGCTTCGATTAGCGACTTGTAAACTACTCCGGGTATGGTTAAAACTGACGCAGATTTTGGTATCAGACAGGCCCCAAACCCACTGGCTACTAAAGCAATACTGGTTACAGCATCACCGACCTCTTGGGAGATGTTGGGTGTGAACCCTGCCAGCTGGCAGAGTCGAATAGTTTTATCGATAAAGTTTGGTCGATTGCTTGCAGGGAATAAAATCAGCGGAATATCACTGATCTTAGCAAAGGGTATTGCGGGCATAGAAGCCATTGGGTGGTTGGTGTTGATGGCCAATACAAGTTCTTCAATTGCGACCAATTCTGAGTCGATATCCGGCAGAGGGGCCAATAACCGGTTGAAACCGAGACTAATACGTTTCTGTCGCAGGGCATTAATCTGTTCGCCTTTACCCATGGTGTGAAGTACAACATTTACCTCGGGATAGCGTTCTTTGAAGGCCAATAGAATCTTTGGAATATCCCCCATTATTCCTGAACCAAAAATTGCTATATCTAACCTGCCGAGTCGTCCCTGACCCGCTTTTTGAGTTCGCTCAGTGGCCTGTTCTATCAAACCGAAAATATTATTCACTTCTTCTCTGAAGAGTATTCCTGCATCGGTAAGTTCCATTCCCTTGGGGGTTCGGTTGAACAGCTTAACCTCCAACTCCTCCTCTAGTTGATGTATTTGGCGTGTTAGAGGGGGCTGAGAGATATGTAATATTTTGGCTGCCCGGCCAATATGCTTTTCATCTGCAACGACTTTAAAGTATTTAAGCTTTCGCAAATCCATATTACTGAGCCTCTGTCTGGTGCCTGTGTACTAGAACTGATGGGGAGAACCTCTCAATACCTTAAAGGTATTGAGATGCTATATCAATAGTATTGGATGGTAATGAGTTGTCTGCGCTATTTTGTTTGTTAGGAGTGAGAGTCTCCATAAATTTCGAACAGGTTAGGCGTTGGTAATGTATACAAAAATAATAAATAAAAGAAAAAAAGGGATACTGATCTTCTCCCTTATTACGTTGCTTACTGGTTGTGAGGCTCCGCTTAATCTTGAGGGGGTAGATCAGGAGCGGAATAAGTCTGTGCGTCGTACCGATCAGTTGCTAGGCGTAGCGGTTAGCAAGGACAGCGTTATCGTTGTTGGCTCTGATGGTGTGGTGCTGACCAGTCCTGTTAATGAGTTGAACTGGCAACGCCAGGAGCTAAAGAATAAACCCAATTTTGTTGATATTGAAACCTGCCCAGACAGCTCGCTGATCGCTTTGAGCATAGAGAGTCAGCTTTGGATCAGTCATGACCAGGGGCAGAGTTGGCAAAGCAGTGATATTCCTACTCAGGAAAGCCTGATTACTGTGACCTGTGGGCCTGATAATAGTTACTGGGCTACGGGTAGCTTTAGCACACTAATGAGTAGCCAGGATCAGGGTAAAAGCTGGAATGAGCTAAGCCTGAATGAAGATGCGGCAATTGCCAGTCTGCAGTTCTTAGATAACCAGAATCTGATTGCTACCGGTGAATTTGGCCTGTTAGCCCGTTCTGAAGATGGTGGACAGAACTGGACTCTGCTCGACCCTATTCCCAATGAGTTTTTCCCGATGACCAGTTACTTCAGTGACTCTACGACCGGTTGGGTTGCAGGACTGGGCGGCATTATTCTGACAACCACCGATGGCGGTCTGAGTTGGCAAAAACAGGCAACCCCTACTGAATCCCCTATCTATAACTTTTACGTATCAGGAAGTCGGCTGTTTGCCTTTGGTGATCACGGCACAGTGCTGGAACAACAGAGCGGTAACTGGGTGCGATTGGATGCGCCAAAAATTCCGGTATATCTGCGTGACGGTAAGCAATTGGATGCGAAAAGGTTGCTGGTCTCAGGTGGGTGGGGCTCTCTGTTTACCGTTGATATCTGAGCTTTTTGGGTCGCCGGTTTAAATAATAATAATTTTTGGAACTATGGATATGTCTGATAAAGCATCTGCACAATCCCATAAGGTTACACATCTGCTACATAACCTGGATGAGCGTATTTTCCATCATCCTAAGGTTGTGCTGGGTCTGATCCTTGCTATTACGCTATTTTTTGCCAGTCAGATTCCTGGTGTGAAAATGTATTCTGATTTCGCCGATCTACTGCCTCAAGAGCACCCATATATTGTCCTGCACAATGAGATCAAAGAGTCTTTCGGCGGTGCTAATGTCGTGGTCGTGGGTGTTGAAGTGGAGGCTGGAGATATCTTCAGTAATGAAGCGCTGGCCCGTATTCACCGCATCACTCAGGCGGTTGATAGTCTGCCAGGTATCAATCACAACCTAGTCGCTAGTGTTACTCACCGAAACTCCCGGAAGGTTTGGATGACACCGGAAGGAAACGTTAATTCTAAATCTTATTACGACCCTCAGGGCGGTGAGATTAGTGAAGCTGATCTTGAGCAGTTACGCGAGGATATTGTTACTAATCCTCGGGTCTATGGGCCGCTAGTCAGTCCTGATATGAAAATGGCGTTGGTGAAAGCTCAGCTTAACGAAGGCCAGTTGGATTACGCTAAAACCTTCGATGCGATTCAGCAAATGCGCGCTAAAGAAGGGGCCGAGGGTTATAAAATCCATGTTACGGGTCAGCCAATGCTGGTGGGCTGGGCGTATCAGTACCTGGGCCAGATCATCGAGATCTTTATGTTTACCGCGCTGATTATGATTGCGCTGTTGAT
Source organism: Amphritea sp. (assembly GCA_018067325.1). GTDB lineage: Bacteria > Pseudomonadota > Gammaproteobacteria > Pseudomonadales > Balneatricaceae > Amphritea. The sequence goes on along the minus strand of JAGPUU010000176.1, from coordinate 5,131 downwards.
CTTCTATTTCCGTAAAGCCTATGGCGTATTGATTCCTCTGGCTGCGGTGGTTGTTTCCACTATCTGGGGTATCGGTATTATCTCTCTGTTTGGTTACAACCTGGACCCGCTAGGGCTGGTAATTCCGTTCCTTATTTCAGCGCGTGCGATGTCCCATGGTATTCAAATTGTTGAGCGTTATTACCTTGAGCTGAATGAGCACGAAGACCATCACAAGGCTGCAAAACTAACTTTCGAAAATCTGTTCCGACCGGGAAGCCTAGGTGTGGTGTCAGATGCTATTGGTCTGTTATTGATTGCGATCGGGTCTATTCCCTTGAATACCAAGCTGGCCCACTACGCATCGCTTTGGGCTCTGTCGATCATCATTACCGTGCTGTTAGCTGTACCAATGCTGTTGTCTGTCATGCCTAAGCCGAAAAACTATGAAGTGAAGCACAACCTGTTTCGCAATGTCGGTTATCTCTGTGCTGAGCTTATCAGTACTCGAAAAGCCGCTAAGAATGCTCTGTTGATAGGTGCATTGCTGCTGATTGGAGGCTGGTTCTTCTCTTCAAAGGTAGTGATTGGTGAATCGGAACCAGGTTCTCCTATCCTCTATCAGAATCATGATTACAACCTTTCATCCGGCGCGATAAACGACAGTTTTCCGGGCTCAGAAGAGCTTTATATTGTCGCTGAAACCAGTGAAAAAGGCGGTATCAAACGACCGGAGGTGCTGACAGCTCTGGCGGATCTTGAACGACATATGTTGCTGGATCCTGAAGTCGGTGGTGCCAAGGGCGTACCGGATCTGATTAAACAGGTTAACCGTTTGCTACATAACGATGATCCACGTTGGATGCAGATCCCCGGAGATGCTCAGTATGTCGGCGGCCTGATGTTTACTTACATGATGTCCAGCCCGATTCCGGGAGCGCTGAATGAATTTGTCGATACCGATGAGCGGATCGCAAACCTAGTGTTCTTCTATAAGGACCATCAAGGCGAGACTATCCGTCGAGCGATTCACACAGCCAAACAATGGATCGAAGCAAATGATGGCAAAGTCGAAGGGCTGAAAATACGTCTGGCTGGCGGCACTATCGGCGTGACCGCAGCAATGAATGAAGCGGCTTATGAGACCAACCTCTGGGTGTTGCCGTTGGTGTTTCTGCTGATATTCGCCATGGTGATGTTCTTCTACACCTCATTGCAGGCGGGGATGATGATGTTTATGGCGATGATGTTCGCCACCACCCTGACCTATGCCTATATGGGGGTGACAGGGATGGGGATCAATATTAATACGGTGCCTATTATCGCTGTGGGCGTCGGAGTGGGGATCGACTACTCCATCTACATGATGGACCGGATTCGCTCTGAAATGGCGCTGCAACATGATCTGAGCGCGGCGGTGCGCACGGCGATTCGTACTACCGGTCTGGCGATTAGCTTTACCGCGATTACTTTGATTGCCGGCATCGTGATGTGGGTGATTTTGTCAGATCTTCGCTTCCAGGCGGACGCGGCTTTATTGCTCTCTGTGATGGTAATTCTAAATGGTGCTGCTGCGATGTTGCTGGTGCCATCCTGGGTGCTTGTGTTTAAACCGAAATTTATCTGTGCCGCTTATGAGGATGAGGATGGTGTGATTCACGCTGATACTGCGTCTTCTGAGAAAGGCGTAAGTACAACTGCTTGTTAAAACTAAACCTGAAGGGGTTAAAAATGTCGAAAACAATAATAACGACAATGAATAAACTGGCCACCGGAGTGGCTATGGGGGTCACAGCTATGTCGCTGGGCTTCAGTGCAACATCTGTTGCGGCTGATACTGAGTGGGCAGGCTTTGTTGAGAATGCTACCTATGTGCGCGATGGTGTTGGGCTATCGAAGTTTAGAAATACGGCGCAGGCTGAATTTTCTAAGTCTCTTGAGGCAGACGGCTGGAGTAATGTGTCTATTAACGGCACGTTGCGGGCAACTTATGATGGCGTCTATGACCTGAATGACGAAGAGTTTGGTAAAGATGCAACCGAAGACTATCTGGGTGCAAACTGGCACGATCAGGATCTATCATCGACGATTTTACTGCCGGGTACACCGCTTCCTTGTGAAAATGATCCTGCCTTGTGTAAAAACCTTGATGGCTATATGGATCAGGATGAGGATGAAGCCAAACTCCCAGATTTTAACGATGAGTTGGACTTTATTCGTGAGCTATATATCTCTGCCGATAAGCGGTTAGATAATGGCGATATTCTTAACCTTAGCTTCGGTAAGCAGCAGGTTGTCTGGGGTAAGACCGATCTGTTCCGGGTGCTAGATGTTATCAACCCGGTTGATTACTCCCGTCATAATATCTACGACGAACTTGAAGATATTCGTATTCCTCAATGGATGCTGACAGCCGAATGGCGTATGGGGCCGAATGAAGTCTTTGATGATTCCAACTTCTCCATCGTGTGGAATATTGATAAGTTCCGTCCCAATAATTTGGGTACCTGTGGTCAGGCGTATCGTATCATTGATGCCGGTTGCTTCTTTTCTTCAAGAATTATTGGTGGCGGCCCTTATGTAATTAATGATGTTGATGAGCATGACTGGTCATTGGCTAACAGCCAAGTCGGCCTGAAGTGGGAAGGCGTTTATGGTGATGCGACGTTCTCTCTGAATGCGTTGCACTATCGCCAGCAGTTACCTTCGATACATACGAGTGGCAATGGTGCTGCTCCCGTCCCAGGGTCCAATTTTGGACTCTTCAATATTCACTTTCCTGAGGTCAACCTAATCGGTGGTTCTATCGATTATTACTCAATGAACCAGGATGCGGTATGGCGTCTTGAAACGTCTTTTACCCAAGGTGAAGAACAGCCACGGGATGCTTACGGTTATAAAAAGACCGATATGTTCCGTTACGTCATCGGCTTTGATAAAAATATATCGATTCCTGAGCTGGGAACCCGTAGTGCCTTCCTGGTATCTACACAGCTGTTTGGCGAGCATATTCTTGATCACGAAGTGGATATGCCAAACGAAGAAGATAACTGGATCGCGACGTTACTGCTTAAAGGTTTCTACGTTAACAACCGTTTAAGCCCACAGATTATTATCGCCCATGACTTTGGCGCTGACGCGACTGCTATCGCCCCGAGTATTGAGTACCTGGTTGACGATCACTGGAAAGTTAATGTTGGTTTCAATATTAAAGAGGGTGGAGATAAGAAGTTCCCATGGAGTATTACCGGTGGTGCTGCGGGTGGCGTTCAAACTGAACCACTGGCGCGTTTCTTGAATGGCCCTATCGGTGTTGCCAATCAGGAAGATGAATTCCAGATGTCTGTTCGTTACAGCTTCTAAGCGAATATAACTATAAGAAGGTAAATAATTATGTTGAATAAAACGTTTATATCTCTGGCGTTGACTGCCGCGGTATCAACTTCAGCTTTCGCTGCGACAGAACAGGATGTGGAAAATTCTTTCTATCCCTATAAAAACGGCGTGCCGTCATTCAATGGTCTGAGTGCGGGTATGACCATTAACCAGAGCAACGTTGAACAGTTCAAGGAAGTTCTTGATCCGGCGATGTATGAGTTCATTAAAGCGGGTGATACTGAGGTTAAAGTGGGTGAAACCACCTCTTTTGATCTGCATTCGAGCTATGTAGATGCGACTAAAGCGAATCTGGCTAATGTAAAGCTGGGTGTTAATCCGGGTGAGATCAGTGGTTCAGTGGCGGGCCGTCCATTCCCTGAAGAACCATCATTAGATGACCCTCGTGCGGGTGAAAAATTAGCCTGGAACTATAAGTATGGTTATAACTGGGGTGACTCAGCAGCCATCATGCCGTTTTACTGGAAGTTTCGTAATATGGAAACCGGTAAGTTGGAACGAACCTTGAAGTTCAACTTCCACTTCCTGAACTTCACTCATCGTACTGAGCAGACTCCGACTCCAGCAATAACGCCGAATCCGTCAAATCTGTTCCGGGGTATCTATGTACAGGTACTGGAGCCGTTTGATGTTAAGAACACTCAGCTGCTGATTCAGCGTTTTGAAGATGATCTGAAACGTGACAACGCATATTTGTATCTGGGTTTCCAACGCCGTGTTCGTCGCTTATCTTCCGGTCAGGTGACTGACTCTTTCCTTGGATCAGACGTAATGATCGAAGACTTCGAAGGATATAACGGTCGTATCTCGGATATGAAGTGGACCTTCAAAGGGGCCCGCAACATGCTGGTACCTATGTATAACCACAATGACATGGAACTGGATAGCGAATCTCATAAGGATGATGAGGGATATCAGGTTGTTGCATTTGGTGGAAAGGGCAACTGTTTCCCAAATGTGACCTATCAGCTACGTAAAGTGTATGAAGTTGAATCTTCCTCGGTCGACTCGAACCACCCTATCAGTAAGCGTCAGCACTTTATTGATGCGCAGACCTTTACTATTCCACGAAATATTACTTACGATCGTAAGGGTGATATGTGGAAAAGCTGGTCTATAGGTCAGGCGCATCCTGATCATCATTTGCCACAGAATAAAGGTAAGGGTGTTGCAATTGATGATGCCTTTACCATGGTTGATATGCAGGCGCAGCATTGTACTACCGGTCAGTTCAAAGGGATTGTTGATCCTAAACTGACACCTGAAAGCAAGATGACCGTTCAGAACCTGCGGGCATCCGGCAAGTAATAGATAATCTTGCTGATCTTGTAGCGGGGTATAAGGACAACCCCGCTTTTAAAAAAGAGAATGAAGCCCTTATCTCTTTATGCGTACTCCTTTGACCATGGATGGTCTTTTTCCATACCTTCAGTGAATCTGCCCGGGCATATGGCATGGGTAACCCTCTACTTTTTTATCTTTTTCAAAAACTCAAATAACGCTTCAACCCTATAAAAGCTCATTGCAACTAGTGTGATTTTATCGCGATAGCGGGTGAAGTGGGGAATCAGATTTTTCTGAGAACTTTATGCTGTTAGTATCAGTGCTAAGTTAATCTGTATTTGAAAGGTTTTGAGATGCTGCTTCATAATCGTAATATAATTCGTGTCGCTAAAGATGGTAGTGTTGCCAACTGCATAATATTAAAAATGTGTTACGACTATGCCGTGGTTAAATATGAAGACAAAGAATATCG
>JAGPUU010000174.1 GCA_018067325.1 Amphritea sp. | reverse complement strand
ACGCCAGCAATGCTAATGTTCATATCACGGACTCCAGTTGGTTGTGTGAGAACTGTCAGCGTACCTCGGTTCCTGTTCAGGGGCGAGGGGAGTCCAATTATCTCGAAAAAGCCTTCTTAAGTAAGTTTAGCGACACGTTCACCCACATTGTTTATAAGCTGTAGGCTGGGTTGAGCATAGCTTGCTGTACGAAACCCAACGCCTCACTGGCAAGGTGTTGGGTTTCACTCCGTTCTACCCAACCTACTAGTCTGATTTGGGCTTTTATCTAGCCACTAACAAGTTGCGGTCTCATGAAATAAAAAAACGGAGCCAGTAGGCTCCGTTGTTTTGTCTGAAACGTTATGAGCGCAAGTTCAGCAAGGCAGAAATTCCCGAATAAGCGGAGTGTACAACTGTACATGAGCATTGTTCGGGAATTTCTAACGCCGCTGAGGCAAGCGCAATAGTTTCAGTTACATATTTGGGTAGTTTGGTCCACCGCCGCCCTCTGGCGCAACCCAGGTAATATTCTGAGCCGGATCTTTAATATCACAGGTTTTACAGTGTACGCAGTTCTGTGAGTTGATCTGGAAGACTTTCTCTCCCGCATCATTCTCTAGCACTTCGTATACGCCCGCTGGGCAGTAACGCTGCGCTGGCTCGTCGAACTTAGGTAGGTTCTGACCTAGTGGTATGCTGCTGTCGGTCAACTTAAGATGACAAGGCTGGCTCTCTTCATGGTTAGTGTTTGAGATAAACACAGAAGAAGGCTTGTCAAAGCTCAGTACACCATCCGGTTTTGTATAGTTGATAACATCGCATTCGGTAGCCGGTTTCATTTGGGCGTAGTCTGGATTGTTATCACGGATAGTGAACGGCAGGCTGAAGATGTTCTGATCGACAAAGTTCAGCGCGCCACCGATGATAGTGCCATATTTATGCAGCGCTGGACCGAAGTTACGGCTCTTATACAGCTCTTCGTAAACCCATGAGTCTTTGAAGTTATCAGTATAAGCAGTCAGATCATTGCCGCCTTCATCGCCACTGCTCAACGCAGCAAACAAGGTTTCTGCAGCGACCATACCGGACTTCATCGCGGTGTGGGTGCCTTTGATCTTGGCAAAGTTCAGTGTGCCTGCATCGCAACCCAACAACAGTGCACCAGGCATTGTCATTTTCGGCAAGGCGTTAAAGCCACCTTTAGTAATCGCACGCGCGCCGTAAGACACACGCTTGCCGCCTTCCAGATATTGAGACATCAACGGGTGATGTTTCATCCGCTGGAACTCATCAAATGGGCTCAGGTGTGGATTAACGTAGTTAAGATCGGTGATCAGACCCACAACAACCTGATTGTCTTCCGCATGGTAAAGGAAGAAACCACCGCTAGCGCCGGCATCGCTCAGAGGCCAGCCCGCACCATGCAACACCAGACCTGGCTGATGTTTGTCGGCAGGAATATCCCACAATTCTTTAATACCGATGCCGTAATGCTGGGCATCCGCATCTTTATCTAGCTCAAATTTAGCCTGCAGCTCTTTACCCAGATGACCACGACAGCCCTCAGTAAAGATAGTGTATTTAGCCAACAGATCCATACCCGGCATATAGGTATCTTTGTGTTCGCCGCTTTCATCAAGGCCCATATCACCGGTGCCGATACCGGCTACCCGGCCATCGTCGCCATAGATAATATGGGAAGCAGGGAATCCTGGGAAGATTTCAACACCCAGTTGTTCTGCCTGCTCGCCTAACCAACGGCACAGGTTACCCACACTGGCAATATAGTTGCCGTGGTTGTGCATGGTTTTAGGCACCAAAGCATTAGGAATTTTGGTCGCTTTCTCGCCATTTTTCAGTAGGTAGATCTGGTCTTCAGCCACTTCGGTCTTCAGCGGAGCGCCCTGCTCTTTCCATTCAGGAAACAGCTCATCCAGGGCGCGGGGTTCAATAACCGCACCTGAAAGAATGTGGCCACCTACTTCGGCAGATTTCTCAACTACGCAGACCATCAATTCCTGATCTGCTTCATTCGCCTGTTGCATCAGACGGCAAGCAGTGGACAGACCGGCCGGGCCGGCACCGACGATCACTACATCAAATTCCATCGACTCTCTTTGCATGGTTCTTTTATCCTTGGTTACCGGTACTAAAACTGTTCTTCATCTAACGCCATAATGCTATCGCTACCAGCCATAACAGAAGCCAGGCAGGACTGCGTGCGGGTCATCAAATGCTCACAGAAGAACTGAGCTGTCACTAGTTTTGACTGTAGGAACTCACTGTCGCCCTCACCTGCATCAAGCTTTGCCTGTGCCTGCATCGCGCTTTTAGCCATCAACCAGCCACCACAAAGATAACCGAACAGCATCATAAAGTTAACACTTGAACTACCTGCTGCACTCTTATCTGCAGCACTATCTAACAACCACTGTCTTGCGGCAATGCCGTTTTCAAGTGATGTGCGACACTGCTGTGCTGCCAGCGTGAACTTACCGCCCAAGGCTTCGAAACGGGTAACGTCTGCTGCAATCTCTTCCAGCAACGCTGCCAGTGATTCGCCACCATTGACCAGCGTCTTACGACCGACCAGATCCAGTGCCTGAATTCCGGTTGTACCTTCATATATCGTCAGAATTCGTGCATCTCGATAAAACTGTGCAGCACCGGTTTCTTCGATGAAACCCATACCGCCATGTACTTGAACACCCAGTGATGTAAGTTCTTGAGCAAACTCAGTCACCCAACCTTTGACGATCGGGGTTAACAGGTCAACACGACTCTGATTGCCACGATCAACGTCAGCCGCCGCTACAAAACAAAGTGCCCGCATCGCTTCTGTACCGGATTTCATCTGCATCAGCATACGACGCACATCCGGGAAACGGATAATTGGATAGCGACTGCCATCCCGGTTGGAACCCTGAATACGATCTTTAGCATACTGCAACGCATGCTGGTAAGCCCCTTCAGAGACCGCAAGACCTTG
>JAGPUU010000152.1 GCA_018067325.1 Amphritea sp. | reverse complement strand
CTGGTTACTACGTACACCGGCAACCGAAGTAAGGTCTTTTATTCTTTCTGCCTGCGCTACATTACTTAGCAGCGCTGTGACCAAAGCAATTATCCAGAAACCTTTCATCATCTTATCTCCGCTTCGTCCGCTCAGAATGGCCATAATGGACCAATAAAGAACTTCGACAGCCAACCCATTGAGTTTGAGTCATTCAAAGCACCTGAACCACTATAGGTAATCCGGGCATCTGCTAACTGGGTAGAAAGCACTGTATTACTGGTTGATATATCCTGTGGCCGAATCATTCCGCTAACACGAATATACTCATCACCCTGGTTCAGGGTCAGCCACTTCTCACCTTTAACAATCATCAACCCATTAGGGAGGACTTCATGAACCGTCACGGTAATATTGCCACTCAGGCTATTACTCATATCAGATTTACCCTCACCCTCAAAAGCGGTGGTTGAGTTGCCTGTGCTTGCGCTCAAAGGCTTGCCTAATATCGTTGGCTGAATACCAAATATTGTCGGTGATGCCAGCGTCTGGGAGTTTTCTTTATCCACACTGGTCTTATTACTTTTAGTAGAAGAGGTACTTTCCTGAAGCACAACAGTAATGATGTCTCCCAGTCGATGCGCACGACCATCACCGTATAAGCTGTTACTGGTTGCCGCATTAAAGATGGAACCGGTCACCTCACGGGGCGCTTCCATCGCCTGAGAGCGGACCGGCGCAAAGTGCGGGCTATCCGGCTTGGGTGGCGCACTGACGCAGCCCTCCAATATCAGGATTGCGGCAAATACGGTTAACAATCGTTTCATCACTTACCTCCTCAACTCAGATTTACAGATTCTGCGTCACAAAGGACAGCATCTGATCTGCGGTTGAGATCACTTTAGAGTTCATCTCATAGGCACGTTGAGTGGTAATCATATTTACCAACTCTTCCACTGCATTGACGTTCGACCCTTCTAACATCCCCTGACGTAGCTGACCCGTACCTCCCTCACCAGGATTCGCCAGCGTAGGCGTACCACTCGCGGCGGTTTCCAGGAACAGGTTCTGCCCATAGGCTTGCAACCCTTGCGGGTTAACAAAATCCGCCAACTGTAACTGCCCAATCTGCTGTGGTGTGGCGCTCCCCTGCACCAACGCACTGACGGTGCCATCAACACCGACTGTCATCGACTGTACTTCTGCAGGCAGCGTAATCCCCCCGGCTAGCACATACCCTTCAGAGGTTACAATTTCATTGTCTGAATTAAGCTGAAACTGGCCCTGGCGAGTATAGCCTGCATCACCATTGGGCAGTGTTACCTCCCAGAAACCCCGACCAGCAATAGCAATATCAAACGCCTCTCCCGTCGTCTGCAGTTCACCTTCTTGAAACAGCTTTTGCGTACCCGCAACCCTGACACCCGATCCAAGCTGCAAGCCGGAAGGAAGCTGTGAGTCTTCAGCAGACTGAGCACCTGGCTGACGCTGAATCTGATACATCAAATCTTCAAAAACCACCCGGTCTTTTTTGAAACCAACAGTACTGACGTTGGCCAGGTTATTCGATATAACCTTCAGGGAAGTGTCCTGCGCACTCAGGCCTGTTTTTGCTACAAAGAGGGCTCCATGCATAACTATTCTCCACCCTTATTATTCATCATTATTCTGTTACTGAAGCGATAAGATTTTAGTTGCAGCGGAGGAGTTTTCCTCAGCCGTCTTCATCATCTTCACATGCATTTCAAATTGGCGTGCCAGATCAATAATTGATGTCAGCTCAGAAATAGAGTTCACATTACTTGATTCAACAAAGCCGGAACGAAGCTTCACCCCATTGTCCGGCAACAACGGCTGATTATTGCCGCTATGCATCAGACCATCAGTGCTTTTAAATAACTCGCCTGACTCGGGATTAACCAGCTTAATTCGATCCAGAATAGCCAGTTCCGCAGCACCTTCGCCCAAAGGCTTTATCGTGATGGTGCCATCACCACCGATATCTATTTTTTCAAACGGCGGCAACGTGATAGGTATACCACCATTACCCATAACCCGGGCGCCGGAACCCGTTACCAGTTGATTGAACTGATTAATCTGTAGCTCTCCCTGTCGGGTATAAGCCTCGTTCCCATTGCTGTCTAATACTGCTAACCAGCCATCACCATCTACTGCTACATCCAGCGATCGGCCTGTCTGCATCAACGTTCCGCTGGCGGTATTAGTACCCGGGCGCTCCGCCATCGCATAGACACGGGACTCATAACCATCACCATGGACTTGCATCGCTCTGGCTTGAGCAAAATCTGCTTTAAAACCTGTGGTAGTCGCATTCGCCAGGTTGTTGGCGTGGGCTTGCTGAGAACGCATAGTTTCCCGCGCTCCGCTCATTGCCAGATACAACACTTTATCCATTGGATACCCCGTTTGCCGCCTTAACACTTAAACGGTCAGACATTGCCGCTTTAGTGGTTAAATTTCACTAACAGGTAAAATGCAATGGTTGTGCCAATAGATCGAAACGGCACAAAAAAAGACGACCGAAGTCGTCTTTTTATACTCATAAGCCCTTCAAACTTGATCAGATCTGCAAAATCGCCTGCGTCACTGTATTCAGAGTTTCCAGCGTTTTAGAGTTTGCCTGGAAGTTACGCTGTGCTTCGATCAGTTTTACCAACTGCTCAGACAGGTCAACGTTAGACTGCTCCAATGCACCGGAACGCAATGTACCGTTAAGACCAGTACCCGGCGGGTTAGGTATCGCATTACCCGAATTTAGCGACGCGGCCCACTGAGTATCACCCACCGGCTGCAAGCCTGCCTGGTTCTCAAAAGTAGCAACGGCAACAACACCGAGCGTCTGGTTTTGGCCATTACTAAAGCTGGCAACCATTTCACCGTTCAGGCCGAAACTCACACCAATTAGATCGCCTTTAGGGTATCCGTTTTGCGCAGAAGACTTCTTAATAGAATCCGAAGCAAACTGAGTAGTATTAGTCAGATCAAGCTTAATAACTGACTGTGAGTCAGTACTATTCGCCAGGATCTGATCATTCTCATTAAACCCTTGTATGGTTAGTTGAGGGATAGCCAATGTACTAGTTACTGTCTGACCATTAATCTCTGCAATGTTACCATCCAGATCATTAAACTTGAGCAGGATAGGTCCTTTCTCTGGAAGCGAGCCGGCTTCACCCGGATCAGGATTTTTACCGATAACCAACAACTGATCTTTTTGGCTATCCTCAGGATTTAGCAGATAAGCGTACAGTCGGTAAGTCCCTTCATAACTATTATCACCATCAACTGCCAGATCTGGCGTCAATGTACCGGTACCACCACCCGGTACCGCTATTCCAGAAAATGGATTTATCGGACCCGACAGAACCTGCATTCCCAACGTCGTATTAGAAATATCGCCACCCTCAGCACGATAGTTCACAAGCATTCGAGGAGAGCCTGTTGAAAGGTCCAAAGAGAAAGATTCGATATTACTGTTAGTGTTAGAAATAGTCGTGCGCTGAGCATTAACCTCGTTGACGATATCCTGCGCGGTGATACCGCTGGTACCGGTATCAATTGAGATAGTCACACCAGAAACACTCAATTCAAGAACAGCATTACCACCACCAAATAGAGTGGAGGACGTCGCGCCGGTAAAATTGAAATAGTGCTGCTCTCCGGCGGTCAGCTCAGTTACTGTTGCATTGGTTAAAGCTACTGCTCCGTCAACAGCAACCAGATCACCATATTGAGTTGAGTCAGATTTAAAGATAACCTGAAGCTTACCTGCTGATGGTTGATCAATAACCACATCAAATACGCGACTATCCGCAGACTGTAACGTTGAAAGAACAGCGTCATCCAGCGTACCCCCCGCACCAGTAAAGTCTGCAGTATCAAGAGTTACACCTGAGATCTGAAAAGCGCCTGCACCTGCGTAATCATAGGTATGAGTCTCTTTAACCGGACGCTGCTCAACATAGTTATACTTGACTGCTGAACTATCACCCAAAGCATCAATCCGCTCCATAGTGGTCGAGTAAGTATATGAACCTGGAATATCTTTATCGTAGAGTGACTGAAGCTCATTAGCATCCTTACGCGAATCAATATTCACCGCAAGATCCATGTTATAAGTTGCCTGAGGACTACTCTCTTTTTCACTTACCGCCAGGTTACCCAACGGAAGTTCGATATCATTTACGACCGGATAACCCCGCAGAAACTGACCGGTTTTATTGACAATAAAACCATCTTTATCCAACTCAAATGCACCGGCACGGGTATAGGTCAAACCACCCTGATCATCGGCCAGTTGGAAGAAACCTGCGCCATCAATCGCTAGATCCAGATTACTGGTGGTAAATTCCGTTGTACCCGCAGCAAAATCCTGAGCGATATCGGTTACCGTAACACCAGAGCCTGGCACATTACTGGAACCGGCACCCACAACGGCCGACGTATAGATGTCGCCAAACTCGGTACGAGAAGCCTTAAAACCCACCGTACTGGAGTTGGCAATGTTGTTACCGGTTACATCAAGATCAGTCGTTGCCGCTTTCAAACCGGTAATAGCAGTATTAAAACCCGCCATGGTGTTCTCCTCGCTT
>JAGPUU010000147.1 GCA_018067325.1 Amphritea sp. | reverse complement strand
GTCTGCTAATCAGTATAAGACGTTTAAACGATTGTTGTTGCAGGTGGTCCGGGCGGATCAGCATATAGATCTGTTTGAGTGGGTGTTGTATCAGCTAGTTAGTCGTTATTGTGATGCGCATTTTGGCGCGGTGCGTAAACGGGAGAATAGGAATAAGTCTCTAGATGCACTTAAAGAGCCTTATGCGTTGGTTATCTCTATGCTTGCTTACCACGGTAATAGTTCTGACGAAATTACTACAAAAGCCTTTACCCGTGGTGCCGGGGTTGCCGGGTTTTATACGCTTAAGCTTGTTGCTGAAGAGAAGTGTAATCGGGAGGCTTTAGCCAAAGCGGTGACTGAGTTGGCAGCGGCTACTCCGTTTTTACGCCAGCGAGTATTGAAAGGGATGGTGCAGGTTGTGCGTCTCGATGGCAGGATCTTGCCGGTTGAGCGGGAGTTGATTACAGCGATTGCTGCGATAATGGAAAGCCCTCTGATTGGCCTGGATGATTGAACTCAGTTTAATGGTTTGAATTGGATTAGTGGCTGTAGAGTGATTTGCCGCCATCAACGGCAATAATCTGGCCGGTAATAAAGTTTTGGCGGGCTAAAAACAATACTGTTTCAGCAATGTCTTCCGGGGTGCCTGCGCGCTTCAGGAGGGTTTTTTCTAATATGGCTGTTTGTTCCTCAGGACTAACCGCTGCTTGTTCTTCCGGCCAGAGAATTGGGCCGGGGGCGACGCCATTGACTCGTATCTCAGGCGCCAGCTCTTTCGCCAGGCTGATAGTCATCATCTGTAAGCCTGCTTTGGCGATTGAATAGATAGGGTAACCCGGAAGTGCACGCTGAGCATGGATATCAACCAGATTTATGATGCTTCCCTGCTGCTGCCTTAATGTCTCTGCCAGTTGAGCCGAGAGGAAGTAGGCTGCTTTAAGGTTGCTGTTGATTAGATCGTCCCATTGCCTCTCAGTGCTCTCTTGCAGGGGAGTAGGGTAGAAAGAGGAAGCGTTATTGATCAACAGATCTATCTGACCCCAACAAGCCTGTGCCTGTTTTGCAAGTTGAGAAACCTCCGTGGTGCTGTTGAGGTCGGCCTGAATCATCTTGGCGCTGTTTGCTCTTTCTCGATTGAGTTGTTCTACCAGTTGCTCGGCATCTGCGATTGAGTGATTGCAGTGGATAATCACTCGGTAGCCCTGTAGCCAAAGCTGATGGGCTATCGTAGCGCCGATTCTCCGGGCTGCTCCGGTGATCAGGGCGACGGGGGTGTTCATTCGCAAGCCTCTTCTATCTGTTGCTGACAAATTTGCAATTGCGCCTGAGTTATTGCCTCTCCCAGCGCTTTCCCCTTGTAGCCTTGTTGCATCAGTTGTTGAGGACTGATCTGCTGTAATGATTTGAGTAGTTCAGGGAGTTGTTCTGTGACTGTCAGTTCTTCGTCGCAGATCAGTGTGCAGCCTTGAAATAGCAGTGGCAAGTGTTCACTTCGGCGCAGAAGCCCTAAATCCGTAATAAGAGAAAGGCGTTCAGCCGCATCGAGTTGAGAAAACTGACATAGGCGGTCAGCCTGGGTGCAGAACTGAAGTGCCAAATCCCGATAAGCGTTGGGTGCTCTGTGCTTTTCGCAAAATACTTTGATTTTTTTGATATACAGACTGGTATGGTTCGCGTCTTCAACGAAGGCGCTGCGAAGTAAAATAGCAAAGCGTACTTTGGTGTCGTTGGCTTTATTGATCGCTGCAAGTGTTTGAGAGTCATTAGCTGTCGCGCTTAGCTCGGGAAAGAGCAGGGTAAGCGCGTTACATTGGTTTAGGGCTATGAGAAAGGCTTCGGGTGATGCTTCGCCCAGTGCGCGTTGGAACTCCTGCCACACTCGTTCGGCTGTCAGGTGTTCTAATTCATCTCCGGCGGCTAGTTCCTGCATCAATACCATGGTTTCAGGGGCGATACTAAAGCCCATTGAAGTGTAGCGGGCCAGAAAACGGGCCACTCTTAGCACGCGAAGGGGGTCTTCAGAAAAAGCGGGAGAGACGTGCCTGAGGGTCTTTGCAGTGAGATCCTGTTGTCCGCCATAGGGGTCGATCACAATGTTGTGATCGTCCATCGCCATAGCGTTGATCGTAAGGTCACGACGAATCAGATCCTGTTCCAGTGTGACATCTGGACTGGCGTGATACTGAAAGCCGGTATAGCCCTTTCCTGATTTTCGCTCAGTGCGAGCCAGTGCGTACTCTTCGCCGCTGTCAGGGTGGATAAAGACCGGAAAGTCTTTTCCTACGGGGCGAAACCCCTGTTCAAGCATCTTTTCAGGTGTGGCGCCAACGACCACCCAGTCCCGGTCATAGATCGGATAGTCGAGTAAAGTATCCCGAACGGCGCCTCCCACCAGAAAAGTTTGCATGGTCAGTCGCTAGAGCACTGATCAGGTCGGCTGCCCTGCCAGAGTTCAAAGCCGCCATCAAGGCTGTAAACCTGATCAAATCCCTGCTGGATTAAAAGGCCAGCAGCTGACTGACTGCTGAAGCCGTGGTAGCAGCATATAATCAGCGGTACATCCATATCCGCAGACTGAATAAACTCATGTAGTGAGTCATTACTCAGGTGAATAGCATTGTTTATATGGCTCTGTTGATAACTTTGCGGATCGCGAATGTCAGCGACAACTGCGCCTTCTGCAATCAGTTGTTCAGCCTGAGCGATATTAATACATTCGAAGTTATCCATCAGTTGCCATACCTCTTATTACTCTTTACAGAAATTAACTCTTTGTCATCCAGTCGCAGGGCCGTCAGCGTATTTCCCCAGACGCAGCCGGTATCTAAAGCAAATACGTTAGCTCTGTCTGCTTTTCCTTCCAGTGCGGCCCAGTGGCCAAAGACAAGATATCCCTGTTTTAGTGCTTTTCCTTCATGGTTAAACCAGGGCATGAAGCCTGATGGCTGGCTGGCCAGTGTGCCTTTGGCGAAAAACTCCATCTTACCTTCGCTATCGCAAAAGCGCATTCGGGTAAAATAGTTAGTGATTGTCCTTAGGCGGTCCCAGCCTTCCAGTTCGCCAGACCAGCAAGCAGGTTGGTTACCGTACATGTGCCGGAAAAACTCGTTGGCTAAGGTGCCTTGTAACACGGTTTCAACTTCGCGGGCGCGCCGGTGCGCTTTTTTTAGTGACCACTGCGGTGGAATGCCGGCGTGCACCATTGTGAATCCCAGCAGTTTATCGGTAGCCAGGAGAGGTTGGTTGCGAAGCCACTTCATCAGTTTTTCAGCATCTGGGGCGGCCAGAATGTCGTGAAAAGTGTCGGATCGTTTGGCTTTCATTGCACCGCTATAGACGGCTAGCAGATGTAGGTCGTGATTGCCCAGTACGACGGTTACCTGATTTCCCAGGGAATGCAGGAAACGAAGAGTTTCTAAGGATTTAGGGCCTCGGTTAACCAGATCGCCAGCCAGCCATAGTTTATCTTTTTTGCTGAAATTGACTTTTTTCAGTAACTCTCGAAGTTCGTCGTAGCAGCCCTGAATATCCCCGATTGCATAGGTTGCCATCCAGTGCTCCTTAGTGCAGTGCGTTCGGTTGAGCCAGGGTGAACGGCTCAATATCAGCATTAAAGGTCTGACCATCGTTTGTTTGCATCTGATAGTGTCCCTGCATGCATCCTACCCGGGTGCTTAGAACTGTTCCGCTGGTATAGCTATAACTTTGCTGTGGCTCAATGACCGGTTGTTCGCCGATCACGCCTTCGCCTTCAACTTCCTGAGCTTTCTCATCACCATCGACGATCAGCCAGCGACGACGGAGTAATTGAACCGGTTGCTGGTCGTGATTAGTGATAGTGATGTGATAGGAGAAAACATAGCGTTTTTTTGCCGGGTCAGACTGATCCGGCAAATAGGCTGTTTCTACATTAATGGCGATATTGTGAGCTGTTTCTGAGTAGATCATATCACTTCGTTTTATAGTTGTTTGCTGCTCAGATAATCACTTATCTGGATAAAGTCTTGCAGGGCAAGTCGTTCAGGCCGTAGGCCGGGATCAATGCCAAGAGCTTCTATTTCATCTGCGGATAACAGCGGCTTTAGATTGTTACGCAGAGTTTTTCTGCGTTGGCCAAAGGCTGTACGAACTACGGTTGCCAGTTTTTCGATATCCTGAACAGGGTGTGGTAACTCTTTGTAAGGTATCAGGCGAACAATTGCTGAATCAACCTTAGGTGCTGGATCGAATGCATGGGGAGGTACTAGAAATAGAGGCTCTACATGGCAATAGTACTGAGCCATGATTCCCAGACGACCATAGGCGCTGTCACCTGGCTGCGCAGCTAGTCGGTCTACCACCTCTTTTTGCAGCATAAAGTGCATATCTTCGATCTGATCAGCGTAGCTTAAAAGATGGAAGATGAGAGGAGTCGATATGTTATAGGGCAGATTGCCGACAACTCGGAGCTGTTCATCCTGTTGTTGAAGGGTGCTGAAATCAAACTTCAGAGCGTCGCCCTGATGAATAGTGAACTTTTCCTCGTAGCTAAAAAATTTAGTGCGCAGGATCGGTATCAGGTCACGGTCAAGTTCTACTACATCCAGGCGCTGGCAAAGCTCCAGTAATTCTTCAGTAATCGCACCCAGGCCTGGCCCTATCTCTACCAGGTGTTGAGTTTCGCGGGGGGCAATTGCCCGAACAATACGTCGAATAACACCCTGGTCTTGAAGGAAATTCTGACCAAATCGTTTACGTGCTTTGTGGCCTGTTGGCTTGTTACTCATTCATTGTTCCGGTGTTGTAACGATTATTTGCCATTTCGGCAGCATAGTTGATGGCAGTTAGTAAGCTGCCGCAATCGGCTTGGCCACTTCCGGCAAGATCTAGAGCGGTACCATGGTCAACTGAGGTGCGGATAATGGGCATTCCCAGAGTGATATTTACAGCGCGACCAAAACCTTTATATTTTAGTACTGGAAGCCCTTGATCATGATACATGGCCAGCACCGCATCAGCAGTATTTAGGAGTTTGTCAGTAAAGAGTGTATCAGCGGGAAGAGGATCGCTAAGGTTAAATCCCTGCTGTCTTAGCCGGTTAATGACCGGCTGTATTACCTCTATCTCTTCCCTGCCCATGTGGCCACCTTCTCCGGCATGGGGGTTGAGTCCTGCAATCAAAATTCTGGGATTCTTAAGACCAAAGCTTTCTTGCAGGTCATGCTGTAGTACTGACAGAACTTTTTCAAGTAGTGGTTGAGTGATGGCGTCTGGGACTTTAGCTAGCGGTAGGTGCGTGGTTGCTAAAGCGACCCGTAACCCTTCGGTTGCCAGCATCATCACGACTTTGTCTGTGCCGGTCAGCTGTTCGAGAAACTCGGTATGTCCGCTGAAAGGAATCCCCGCATCGTTGATCACCCCTTTATGTACTGGGGCTGTGACTAAGGCGGCAAATTCTTTTTGCTGGCAACCTCGGGTTGCCCGGGTAAGGGTTTCCAAAATATAGTTCGCATTAGCTGGGTTAAGCTGCCCAGAAGTGCTTTCTTCAGCGAGGTTAACCGGCTCTATCCAGAGGGTAGCTGAAGGCGTAGCACGGATTGGCTCGTCAGCAGAGTAGGGTAGCAGGGTCAGGGGCAGGTTGAGTTGCTGAGCCCGTGCCTGCATCATCACCGGGTCGGCAATGATAACTAACTGATGATCATGTCCCTGCTGGGCGATCTGAATGCAGAGGTCAGGCCCGATTCCGGCAGGCTCTCCC
>JAGPUU010000133.1 GCA_018067325.1 Amphritea sp. | reverse complement strand
TTAAACGCCTTGAATATAAAAACATCTCCGCCAGTACGCTTGATGAAATCTATGATATTGCGATTTGTAATTTTTCACTTCTGGGAAAAGAGTCCGTAGAGCACATTTTCAATACCATGCCCTCATTATTAAATGAAGGTGGTTGCCTGGTAATACAAACACCACATCCGCTGACTAGTTGTGGTGATCTGCCATACACTGATGGTTGGCGTGAAGGCTCTTGGGCAGGCTTTAGCAGTGAGTTTAGTGAACCTGCCCCCTGGTATTTTCGTACGGTTGAATCATGGCTTACATTGTTCCGTACCAATGGGTTTATCTTAAATGAGGTTAAGGAACCTATAAATCCCAAAACAGGTAAAGCCACATCACTGATTATGGTTGGGAGCGTGGCTCTTTAACAAGTTACTGTTACCTGTTTATTGAGGGATGAGAGTGCAGAAAGTTCTTATATTTGGAAACTCAGGCGCTGGGAAATCCACTCTCGCAAAAGAGTTATGCGTCAAGCATGGGTTAGCTCACCTAGATTTAGATCTGCTTGCATGGCTGCCTACAACGCCGCCTTCAAGAAAACCGCTAAAGGATTCGCACAACGAGATTGCTAAGTTCATTGAGTCTAACGAAGCTTGGGTCATTGAAGGCTGCTATTCAGATCTGCTTGAGCTCACATTGTCAGAATCCAATGAAGTTATATTTATGAATCTGCCGATTGATGCCTGCATAGCAAATGCCAGGAACAGGCCATGGGAGCCCCATAAATATGCAACTAAGAAAGAACAAGATGCGAATTTAGCCATGCTGCTGGACTGGATAGCTCAGTACCCTGAAAGGGCAGATACTTTTTCTCTGGCCGCCCACCGTGATCTCTACAACAGTTACGCTGGTAAAAAGAGTATGGTTACAAACAATAAAAGAAGCGCGTAACAAATCAAAAAAAGTTCTCTCGTCAGCCGAGCGCAGACAGCCTCACTATAGATTTTTTGTCTCTCGAAACTTCAAGGTAATTAGACCTGTTTATCGGTTTTTGTAGTTGTTAGTATCTCGTTTTTGAGCCAATCACGTAGCCCTTTAAATCGGTTTGTTTCGGCAAAGCTGGCTGAACAGACGAGCCAATATCCTGATCTCATACGGACCGGTGCGCCCAACGTTTTGAGATACCCCGCCTCAATATCGCCTTCGACAAGCAATGTTCGACCCAGACCAATACCTATGCCACCAATAACCGCCTGTAGCATCAGATCAGCACGATCAAAATGGTACTGCGGCATAAAGTCTTTATTTACTGATTCAATCTCTTCGTAGTAATAATCCCAACTAAAATCGGTCTTATCGGTTTCGCCGCGACGATCAGCAAGAAATGTGGTTTCTGGGTTGGTTAAAAGCATCTCATTATTGGTTCGGCCATCAAGATAGGCAGGGCTCGCAACGGGCTGAATCCAGCTATGGGAGAGGCGTGTAGCATGCAGCCCAGGATACGGGCCCTGACCAAACCGGATGGCTGCGTCGGCTTCATTTGTATGGAAGTTGACCGTTTCCTCGTTCACATCCACTGATATGTTCAAACCCTTGGCTTGTGCGTTCGGCAATACTGGGATTAACCATTTCATCGCCAGTGATGAGGGCAAAGACAGATGTATCAGGTTTGTCGACTGACTGCGTTCAAGCTTATCGAGTGCTATATCCCATCTGGACATAGTATCTGAAGCGGCATGACACAGGATTTCTCCAATCTCTGTCAATCGCAGCTGCCGGGTGGTGCGATCAAAGAGTTTGTGACCCAGTGCGTCTTCCAATGATTTGGTTCTATGGCTAATAGCCGACTGATTTACCTTGAGTCGTTCGGCAGCCCGAGTAAAGCTCATCTCTTCACCAATAGCGGCCAGCATAGGGGAGGTGTTAATCAGCTTGGCAATCGTTTCGTTGCTATCCATATTAATGAGCTAAGCTCATGTTCATATGAGTTCCTATGTCATGTTAGTTGCTTTAAGTTTGTCAATACGAACTATATCAATAATTAACTTTGAGAATAGCATGAACAAAACTCATATAACCACCAAAACTATTTCGGCTCAGATTGTCAATGGTTTTGTCACCGGCGGCATTGGCGGCAATCCTGCAGGTGTCGTATTGGATGCCGATGAGCTGAACGAAAACGAGATGCTCAGGATTGCCGCGAACATCGGTCTTTCAGAAACCGCGTTTGTTTCTTCGTCAGAAACGGAAGGGTTTAAACTCGACTTCTTCACCCCCAACCGTCGGATCGCCCATTGCGGCCACGCGACTATTGCAACGTTTTCTTACCTGGCGGAACTTGGGCGTGTGTGTGAAGGGGATACATCAAAAGAAACCGTCGATGGCCCACGCAAGATTTCGATCAAGAAAGGCGCAGCCTATATGGAACAGTTAGCGCCTAAGTATCGGCTGCCGAGTGATTGGGAGAAAGATGGTGTGACAATGGCTGATCTACTGGAGTCTCTCGGGTTAACTGAAAGCGATCTGGACAGTAGCAGTCCTATCTTGGTGAATACCGGAAATAGTTTTATCGTCGTTGGGGTGAAGGAGGGGGCAACACTACGCAACTTAAAACCCAACTTCGATCTAATCTCGGGTATCAGTGAAAAATTAGATTTGATCGGCTACTACGTATTTACAACTGATCGCAATGCAACGAACAAAGACGCAACTACCCGGATGTTCGCACCACGCTATGCCATAGAAGAGGAGTCGGCTACCGGGATGGCAGCAGGGCCGCTAGCCTGTGTACTCCATGATTACCTGGGCATTCAAAAAGAGACTTTTCTACTTGAACAGGGTCAGTTTATGGAACCCGCATCCCCAAGCTTGATCACGGTAGAGCTTGCTGTTGAAAATGGTGAGATTCAAAACCTTATGGCTGGTGGG
>JAGPUU010000130.1 GCA_018067325.1 Amphritea sp. | reverse complement strand
CATCAGCCAGCGGCCATCCCATTCAGGGTTGTGCTCAGCATAAACTCTTTTAAATGCTTCTCTGAATCGGCGGATACCGGGGCCGGTCAGACTATAGTAACTTCTGCGACCTACCTGTTCAGAGGCGAGCCAGTTTTCTTTAGATAACCTGAATACCGATGTGCGCACTAAGCGTTGGTTTAGGCCTAGTGGTTCTAATAGTTTGATTAGGCTTCCAAGCCATACAGTACCCCCACGAGTAGCAATCGCATCTCCATATAGGGTAATGATTAACGAACCAGCGCGAAACGGTCGGTGGCTGCGAAAGTTGTCAATCAGTGTTTCGAGAGCTGGGAAAGCGGACATGTGATTCCAGTTAGATTGATTTTAGCTGCGTCTGTTTACAGGCAATAAGACATTTTATAGGTCGTTGTTTGTTCGAGCAAATTTGCTTTTGAGGTGATGATGGCTTTTTATCCATAAAATAAGTCCTCAATCAATAAACTTATCTTAAAAATGACATTCTGTGGGCATAAAAAAGCCAGTCAAATGACTGGCTTTTTATAGGGTTGCTAACATTAATGTTGTTAGCAGAAGCTAGAGCTTCTTATGATTCAGGCTGAATTACTTATAGCTGCGAGCTAATTCGCGCAGTTCACTCAGGGCTGCTTTACCATCAACTTTACGTTCAGCTGCTGCGGCATAGAAGTTTTCATCCATGCCTTTTACCAGGTTTGCAAACTCTGTAGAAAGAGCGTCGCCATCTTTAACCATGGTGATGTTTACGCCAGCTTCTTGAGCAGCAATTAAGCCTGCAGCATCACCTGCGTCCCAAGCCTTACCCGCCATAGCAGATAATTTCTCACCTGATACCGCTAGGATAGCGGCACGATCTTTAGGGTCCAGATCTGCAAGGAAGTCAGGGTTCATGAAGATTGAGAAGCTACCCAGGTACATGCCGCCTGGTAAGGCGATAACGTTTTTAGCAACTTCTTTCAGACGTAGGGATTTTTGCTCACCCATTGGAATGAAAACGCCGTCGATTACACCTTGCTGCATCATTTCATATACTTTCGGTGCTGGTGCGCCAACAGCTGTGACGCCCATACGGTGACCAATTTCACCCTGGATACCACCGCCAAGACGAATCTTTTTACCTTTTAGGTCAGCCAAAGAAGTTACCGGATCAGCCAAATGAATCTGACCTGGTCCGTGTGTGAATAGACCAATTACTTCAAGGCCTTCATGCTCATTTGCCTGAGTGAAGTATTTCTGGTGAATTTTCCAGTGTGCAACAGATGCTGCTTCTGCATTAACACCCAGTAGAGGCTGCTCAACCACTTGTGTCAGCTTAAAGCGGCCTGGAACATAACCGTGGTAAGAGAAAGATGCATCTGCTACACCATCTTCGACCATTTCAAACATGGTTTTCGGGTGACCCATGCCGTATTCGATGGCAACTTTAACGCGGCCTTCAGTCGCTTCTTCAACCCATTTAGACCAAGTCGGCCATACAACAGCGTTTTGTGGGTGGGTTGGTGGTAACCAACTTGCTACACGCAGAGTCGTATCTGCTGCTGTTGCTTGACCTGCAACACCCATGAATAAACCGATCGCAAGCGCTTTCTTTAAATTCATTATGTCTTCCTCTATATACTATTATTATTGTTTATTACTAAATATGTTAAGCATTTATAGATTAATACCTTCTCGGAATCAACCTATATATGCTCATGCAGTTGTCTTGGGCAGTCGCATTAAGCTTTGTGCCGCATTCCCTGAAATTGCGCGGCTCTGCTAAATACATCGATCTTATCGATAGAGTGGTTGGTTTTCTACGATTTAACTGATCTGAATCATTATAATATGATACCTATAAATACATCAATAGTAATATTTCTGTATCGCATTGGTCTTTAGTTGATGTCTCACAGGCTTTGTTCTATTTGGGCCTGTTCATGAGTAAAGCATGAAAAATGACGGATACGATACCTTTTTTTATAAATATTAGTCGTTAGGTGTAATCATTATTAACGTCCTGGATTCGTTAAGAAGGTTCTAGAAGCTATGCCATTAACTGGTGATAGCTGGCTAGATTAGATTAGAACAGTATCGAGGTGTGGACGTTAATGTGAGCTGAACTCAAACTTATCTAAAAAGGACTTAAAGAATATGGCAGCTAAGTGGGGGTGCTACTCAAAGGCTTTAAATTTCAGCTCAATATCTCTTAATCGGTGCTCTATATATTCTATGAATAGCTGTAACTTGTTAGTTTTTACTCTATTCGGATACAGCGCATAGAGTGCTATTTCCGGCGTGCTCCAGTCTTTGAAGAGTGGTATTAATGCACCAGACTTGAGTGCATCGTAGCAAACTGAGGTTGGCAGCATCGCAATACCATAGCCTTTCAGTGCGCATTGGAGCACCATGTCGAGACTGTTGACGTTGAGACTGTTCCTGGTGTGAAGGATGATTTCTTCACTGTCTCGGGTGATCTTAATGTGTTCACTTGTAGGGGAGTCAAAGGTTACAAAGTTTTGGCTGCTAATCTGATTGGGATGGGATAACAGCTGATGTTCTTCGAAGTACGTTCTTGAACAACAAAAATGCAGTTTGCTTGAGAGTATCTTTTTACTTATTAAATTTGAGTCTTTAGGGGCTCCTCCTCTGATCGCCAGATCAAATCCATCATTAATGATATCGACGACCTCATTAGTAAAGAATATTTCCAGGTTAATCTGGGGGTGAAGCATGACAAAGTCAGAGATGATGTCGTTTAACAAGCGGATAGAAACTTCCACTGGCAGGGTGATTTTCAGGTCGCCGGCTGGTTTTGTCTGAAAATTAGAGGCTTCATTCTCAATCTCTCTGAGCTGTGCCAGAGGGTAGGAGCTACTTTTATAGAGGTGTATGCCCGCTTCGGTAAGGCTTAGCTTTCGGGTATCGCGGTTAATGAGTTTAACGCTCATACGTTCTTCAAGATTTTTTATCCGCCTGCTCAGGGTCGCTTTAGGGATATTTAACTGCTTGGCTGCTTTGGTATAACTGTTTAATTCAGCAATTTTACTAAAGCTATAAATATCATCGAAATTACTCATACGCCCTCGGATTGTTCGTTACTGTTCCATTTATGGAATGGTAATGTCCAATTATGCGTATTGTGTACTGTTTATCAATGTATATAGTGTAGTCATATCGATTTTATATGGTGGACAGAACAACAATGACTGCACTTAATGAAACTCACAGTCCAGACCTCATAAGCTGGGTAGACTCAGCAAATGAGCCTGGGACCGACTTTCCAATTCAGAATCTGCCTTTTGCTATCTTTCGTAGACGCGAAAGCTCTGAGCTTTTCAGAGGCGGTGTTGCGATTGGAGATCAGGTGGTTGATCTGGTCAAGGCTAAAGAGACCGGGTTATTTAGCGACCTGGCGCTTTCAGGTATTGAAGCCTGTGGCGGGAACTCACTGAATGCCTATATGGCACTGGGAAAAGAGTGGTGGTCAGCATTACGGTTAAGATTATCTCAGCTGTTACGTAATGAGATTACTGAAGAGATAAAAGGGGCGCTTGTTGAATGTTTAGTGCCTCAGGATCAGATTGAGTTTTCTCTACCTTGCACTATTGGTGACTACACTGATTTTTATACATCGATACATCACGCTACTACGGTAGGCTCTCTTTTCAGGCCTGATAATCCGTTGTTACCCAACTATAAGTGGGTACCGATTGGATATCATGGCAGGGCTTCGTCAATTGTTGTTTCAGGCGTTAACTTCCCCAGACCTATCGGTCAAACAAAATTACCTGATGCTGATGCTCCAACGTTAGGCCCTGCTAAGCGTTTGGATTATGAGCTTGAACTGGGTGTTTATATGGGCGTAGGCAATAACCTCGGGACTCCGATCGATTTAGACAGTGCAGAAGATCACGCTTTTGGTGTGAGTCTGTTAAATGATTGGTCAGCCAGAGATATCCAGGCGTGGGAATACCAGCCGCTCGGGCCTTTTTTATCTAAAAACTTTATTTCATCGGTATCTCCATGGATCGTAACCATGGAAGCACTGGCGCCATTTCGAGCGCAGTGGACAAGGGACTCAGATGATCCACAACCCTTAGCTTATCTGGACTCTGATTCTCTGAGAGATTCGGGTGCGATAGACATTAAGTTAGAAGTGTATCTGGAAACTGAAAAAATGCGCGAGACTTCTTCTCCAGCTGTACGGCTAGCGGAATCGAATTTCGTTCAGTCTTACTGGACTCTGTCTCAGATGATTGCTCACCACACGCTTACCGGCTGTAACCTGAGAACAGGTGATTTCCTGGGTACAGGAACTCAGTCAGGTGCGAGTGAAGGTGAAACAGGTTCTATGTTAGAGCTGAGTTCCGGTGGGAAAAAACCTTTCACCTTGCCTAATGGTGAACAGCGAACCTTCCTGGCAGATGGAGACAAAGTCATTCTTAAAGGCTGGTGCAGTGGCAACAGTGCTCGCCGGATAGGTTTTGGTGAAGTGTCTGGAGCCGTTATTTCTTAGGGATAGTGGCCCGGTTTTGAGTAATTGATTTAAGTATTCTATTTTTTTAAAAAATAAGAAAAATTCAAAGATAAGGAACCCCCATGATAAACATTAAGCAGATTCATCA
>JAGPUU010000128.1 GCA_018067325.1 Amphritea sp. | reverse complement strand
GCTAGCGGGTGTCGTAGGGATGGTGCCGGTGATGATGCTGATTGGACGTAAAGTGATGGCGTTTAAGGCAGACCCTTCGGTAACCCCGCTGGATCGTGCTGCGCTGGTGGAGCAGTTGCGAGAATTTAAGCTTGAAGGGAGTCCATTTGAGCTTAAAGAAAAAGATGGTGTTCTAATTGTTGCTCCGCCTGTGCTGACAACAGAGATAACGATGGGGATGCAACATAGAAATGTTGAAGAGACTTTTTTTGTTAAAATCTGGCTGGATGAAGAGAAACGCCAGGTTAGTTTGAAAGACATCGTTACCACTCGTACGGAGATGCGTGGGGCTGGTGAATATTTTTTCCAGATTCATGGCCAATCAGGTTTTGTGACAAGTAGCACGTTGATAGTGGATGGCAGCGGCAAGGTGACCAAGTTGGGTAACGGAGCGTTGCGTAAGGCCTTGATTGAGATGTTTAATCAATCAGGCTGGAATGTTAGTTTTAAAATCTTTTAAGACGCTGGTGTATTCAGGTTACATGACGTTTAACAAGGAGTGTTTAAAATGCCAAAAGCAGCACGTTTAGGTGATATTGGTTCGGGTCATGGCTGTTTTCCGCCATCGCCTATTGTGGTTGGTAGTGGTGATGTTTTGATTGATGGAATTCCTGCTGTCCGGGTGGGCGATGCTCTGGCACCCCACGGTTGTAGCAAGTGCCCACCGCACGGGCGGGCGATAGCTGCAGGATCATCTTCAGTGATGATCAATGGCAGACCTGCCGCACGGGTGGGTGATTCCATAAGTTGTGGAGGCTCTGTTGCCGCCGGTTCAGGCACTATTTCTATCGGCTGATCAGTCTCTGTTTGTACGTACTGAGCTGGTTTTTTGGGGGCTGTCGAATATCAGGTGATTTGAGTAATCAGTTACCTGATGTTTCGGGTCCAGAGATCCTTGACCACGACAGCTCCGTCGATTATAAAAGCTCGTTTTTCTCGCGTATCCAGGGTGTTTCGCCGGTTTGATCTTTGATGTCGGTAGACAGTGCGATGGCTTCGATATATTCAATCGGTTGTGCTGTGACGACGTTGAACCACTGGGTGAATTTCCCTTGGGTTTTGATAACACGGGTTTTTATATCAGGATATTTCTGTTGCCATCGATTTGCAGAATTCTTATTTTGAAAAGCTGCTAGCTGTAGCAGGTAGTGGGTTTCCGGTTCCAATGCTGGGTTATTGAAATCTGCATTCTCAGTTGTTAATTGCCTCTCTGTTGTCTGGTTGGTTTCACCAGTAGCGTTTTCTGCGCTATCGTTTTTTGGCTGAAGGTGGGCCAGCTGTTCTGCCGGTTCTCTGAGCTGTATCTGTACCGGGATTACCGGTTTCACCGTGCCTGATCTGGGTTCTGTCGAGATAACCTTTTGTTGAGCAATTACCCTGCGCTGCTGTTCGGCAAGTATGGGTTGCTCAGTTGCAGGTTGTTTTGCTATTGAGCTCTTTGCTACAGAGCTAGTTTCTATAGAGAGCGGCTGCGTTGTTTTAACGGTATTAACCGACTGAGGCTCCGGAGCAGTAAATGCCAGAGCTGGATCTTTCAGTGTCGTTCTGAATCGTCGAATAGTTTCGCTGTCAGAAGCGTTACAGTGCCAGTAGCGTTCGGAGGGTTGTTTGCGCTGGAAGCACTGGATAAACCACGCAGCGACCTGCTGCTCGTGGTAATAGTAATTATCGGGTCGAATTTCAACATTATAGGTGGATGAGGGCAGACGTGGAGCACGTTCCGATGCGCTGCCTGAAACTGCGGTAATCATTGCGGCGAGCAATATCGTTACTGGGTAAACCTTATCCATGGCTGACATCCTTATTTATAATGTTACGACCCTAGTGCACATAGTGATTAGCAATAATTAAGCCATCCCCAGTAGAGCCCTATTTGACCAAATTACTGAGCAAAATCAGGAGGGTGGCGATAAGTTGCGCGTTTTATTTCTCACTTTTTGGTAGTCGTTTCATAGCCCTTTGTTTTAGTCGCTAGCTGCAGTAAACTCCGTGACACTAAAGGATTGTCACGTTAAGGGAGTAAGAGAGATGCAGGGAGCAATGACGCCTATCAAAGAGATTCAGCTTGAGCAGATGACTCAGCTGCGGGAGCGGTCTAAGGCTGTTTCCGTCATATTGGATAAAGAACTTCAAACTTACCTGAAAACCATCATCCCGTTGTTTGCGCCCCGAAAAGTGCTGGGCGAATATATGCAGAGTGCTTCCCGCGATAAAGTGGTGGGGGCCGAAAAGAATTTCTCCATCATTCTGGAAAACTATAAAGCGGTATTGCGAGACACCTTCGGGCATAACGCTAAGCTTTCCTCTCCTGTGCCTGCTATTCAGAACGAACTGGTGGCCAAACCCTGGGTTTACAGTGATAACCTGGACGGTTCTGTTCTGAGCTTCAGTTCACCTGTCCGCTGGGTGCTTAGTTATGACTGCAGTTATGACCTGCACCGACTTGTTTCAGAAAGAGCGAAAGGGGAGCAGCCACACTTTGATTCGATCTCCCAATTTGTCCTTAATGCGTTGGTTATCTGGTTGCTGCTCGAGAGCAATCCGGGCCTGGCGCGCTTACTTGAGGGGCTGGGCTACAGTGTATCCTTTGAAACGCAGCCTGAGATTGCCGGTGCTCTCCCCTTTGTCGTGCTGACATCACCCGTCCCCGCCTTCCGCCCACCGGATGAGCTGGTACGGATGGTGGCTCAACTGTCCGGCGGCTCTAGTTTTGAAGAGATCATCGATGTTGACCAGATTGATGCGATCGTGAACCCCTTGCAGATTAAACTACAGGCGCAGTTAAACGCTGAATGAGTTTGCGCAGTGTCTTTTGATTGAGCATATTTATGCCCATCTCTCACTGTGCTTTGTTATGTGGAAAACGCGTAGTCTTTATTAAGCTATTGATTTTAAACGGAATTAAAGTATTGGCTTAATCTATGCTATTAACCTGGCAGGCTAACTACACTATCTAAGGAGAGAGCAATGCCAACACCAGGTTATATGTCCATTGAGGGCGAAACTCA
>JAGPUU010000481.1 GCA_018067325.1 Amphritea sp. | reverse complement strand
TAAATGGCACCTCGCAAATACTCACCTACACGCTAACTCGCAATAATTCTGTAACAGGTAGCAGTGTCGATTGGTCGGTTGCGGGTATGGATGCAGCGGACTTTGCCGTGGGCCAGGCACTCAGTGGTACCGTCAATTTTGCCGTTGGGGAGACCAGTAAAACGATTACACTAGAGGTGTTAGGCGATAAAACCATTGAGGCTACCGAGAATCTGGTCGTTTCATTGAGCAACCCTGGTGACAACCTCAACCTAGGGGCCGCCAGTAGTGCCGCAACAACCGTCGTCAACGACGATGGTGAAGTTGTTGTTAGCGTTGATCAAAGCAGTATTGATGAAGGCCGTGACGGTACCAGCCAGGTGCTGACTTACACTCTCAGTCGCGACAATACCTTGACGAGTAGTAGCGTGGACTGGTCCGTTGCGGGTATGGATGCCGCGGACTTTGTTGGAGGCCAAGCCTTAAACGGCACTGTTACTTTTGCCGTTGGGGATACCAGCAAAACCATTACACTAGAGGTGTTAGGCGATAAAACCATTGAAGCGACCGAGAATCTGGTCGTTTCATTGAGTAACCCCGGTGATAACCTCAATCTAGGGGCCGCCAGCAGTGCCACAACAACCGTTGTAAATGACGATGGCGAAGTGGTTGTGAGTGTCGATCAAAGCAGTATTGATGAGCGCTCAGAGGGCACTTCTCAAATACTGACCTACACCTTGAGTCGTGATAATACCTTGTCTCCCAGTAGCGTTGATTGGGCCGTCAGCGGTGACGTTGATAGTGATGACTTTGCTGTGGGTCAGGCACTCAGTGGCACCATTAGCTTTGCTACCGGTGAGTCTTCGAAGACCGTCACTCTGGAGGTGATTGGGGATAAAACCATAGAGATAGACGAAAGCATCATTTTTACCCTCACTAACCCCGGTGATGATTTAAACCTAGGAGGCGCCAGCTCCAATACCACCACGGTTATTGATGACGACTCATTAGCATCGATCGTTGCCGATCAGGTATCTGTTGTCGAAGGCAACGAGGGCAGCAGTCAGGTTGTCACTTTCACGGTTAGCCGCAGTGGATCGTTATCGGCGTCACAGGTTGACTGGAGTGCCAGTGGTTTGGACGCCACTGATTTTGATGGTGGCGTGATACCGTCAGGCATGCTGAATTTTGCTGTTGGCGAACTGAGTCAGCAGATTAGTATCATCATCGCTGGAGACCGGGATATTGAGTCGGATGAAACGCTGACGGTTTCTTTGTCAAACCCGGGTAGCGATATGACGCTGGGAACGGCGAGCGCCGATATCACTGTGATCAATGATGATTCAGGCTTCAGTTTAATTGGTGATGTGATGACGCTCGTCGAGGGCGGTACCGGTAGTGAGGCGCTGGTACAGTTCCATGTGGTGCGATCAGAAGGCTTAAACCAGGCGATGGATATTGATTTTCGTCTTATTGGCTTAGGTGCGTCATCGGCCGATGCGTTAGATTTTACAGCAGGTCAGGACGGCTTAGGTGATAACGGGGGTATGCCGAGCGGCACGGTTAGCTTTGGCGCTGGTGAAACCAGTAAAGCGGTGACGGTACGTATCTCCGGTGATGCGACCTTTGAACCGAATGAGGCTTTTGGAGTGTTGTTGGAAAATCCGCCTGCTGGCGCGTCTATTGTCTACGGTGAAGCCTTTGGTGAGATTCTGACTGATGAGATGTCGTTTGATGTGAGCGCGGTCATCGGTTCTGTGCTTGAAGGAAATCGCAGCGATAACGGTGGGCAGCTAGAATTTCTGGTGACTCGCCAGGGTGATATCGACAGCGCTGCGAATGTAGGCTATCAAATTAATGGCTACGGTGAGAGTCCTGTAAATGCGGCTGACTTTGCAGCTGCGCAAGATCTGTCGGGTAGTGTTGTCTTTGCTGCGGGGCAAGCCAGTGTAAGCGTATTGGTTGACCTCGAAGGTGATAGCTTAATTGAAGGTATTGAGCACTTTAGCTTCGATCTAGTGCCTGAAACTCAGAACACCATTATCGGTATTGGCACCGCGTTAGGCACGATAGCACCAGATGATATTGCTATAGTTATCGCCAGCCTGGATGCGATTCGTAAAGAGGGCTCGACTGTAGGTGAAGAGCAACAACACAGCTTTGTCGTCACCCGAGGCGGCTACCTGGATGCAGCCGTTGTTCTTGATTGGGAAGTAGTGGGTAACGGTGGTTCGCCGGTCGATGCCAGTGACTTTGGCGGAACATTGCCCAGTGGTACTTTGACTATTAACAGCGGTGATACACAAGGGGTGATTAGTTTTAGCCCCAGTGTCGATGAGCTTTTAGAAAGTAATCAGGGCTATCAGGTGATACTGACTACGGCACAGGATGGAGTAGTGCTTTCCACTGACCGTGCCAACGGCACCATTTTGAATGATGATATGGGCCTGACTTTATTGGCAACAAATTTAGACCGGCCTGAAGGTAACCCCGGCGATACCTCACAACTGAGTTTTACAGTCAGTCGCAGTGGAGATTTAACCCAGCCTGCTTCGGTGGACTGGGCGCTGCTCGCAGATTCGGTTAACGGAGTGGACGGTAGTGATTTCGATGGCGGTGTGCTGCCGTCTGGCACCATTGATTTTCTTCGCGGTGTACAAACCCAGCTTGTAACTATTCCACTCAGTCTGGATGAAATTATCGAAGCTGATGAAGGCTTTAGCATTCAGCTGAGTGGGGCCTCCGGAGGCACGGAGATACTCATCAATGATGTCTCCGGTGTTATCCGTAACGATGATGCTAGTTTTGCCCTACAGCCCGGTTCGACCGTGCAAGAGGGTGATTCTGGTACCACTACAATCAGTTTAACAGTACTGCGTAGTGGCGATCTGAGTGGCACTGATACGGTCAACTTTGATGTCAGCGATGCACTATCCGGCGCATCTGTATCGGCCGATGACTTTGTCGGCGGGGTATATCCAACTGGCACGTTAACGTTCAATCCAACCGATACCAGTCAAACCATTGAGATTGCTGTACAGGGTGATGCGGTACTGGAGACCGATGAAGGTTTGACCGTAACGCTAGCAACACCCAGTGCGGGTAGTACTATTACAACCAGCCAGACCAGCGTGGTGGTTACCAATGATGATGATAGCTTAGCGATTGCCGCAACTAGTGCGGACAATAACGAAGGCGATACAAGCAGTGACTTTACCTTTACCGTGACGCGAACCGGTAATCTGACGAAAACCACTAGCGTGAATTGGAATGTTGTGGGTAGCGGTGGTGCACCAGTAGTTGCGGCAGACTTTGTCGGTGGAACCTTACCCAGCGGCTCGCTTTCTTTTGCTTTAGGCGAAACTAGCAAGGTTATTACCGTATCGGTATTAGGTGATCTATTACAAGAAAATGACGAAAGCTTTAACGTCAACTTATCTAATGCCAGCGCAGGAACAGAATTAGCGACCGAGACCGCGGCGGGTATTATTCGTGATAATGATACCGGGCTATTAATTGCTGCTACCAGTGTCGACCTGATTGAGGGTGATGCTGGGAGTCAGAATCATACCTTTACGGTAACCCGTACTGGCGACTTGTCAGGCACTACCACCGCCGATTGGACAATCACCGGGGCGACGGATGTCAACGATTTCTCCGCGTTATCAGGTACGGTTAACTTTGCTGCTAATGAAAGCAGCCAAGTGATCACAGTTCAAGCGCTTGGTGATACGACTGTCGAGGCGACGGAAAATTTCACCGCGACTTTGAGTAACGCTTCGAATAATGCTGATATTCAGGTGGCTACCGCGACCAGTAGTATTATTGCTGATGATATCGCACTGGCAATTACGGCAGGTGATGTCAGTGTGCTTGAAGGCGCAACAGGCACGACAAAAATTTTGAGTTATACCGTGACTCGTACTGGTGATACCGCCACAGCTACTTCGGTGGATTGGGCTGCGACCGGGCTGAGTGCTGCGGATGTCAGCGGGTCTTCACCGTTATCAGGCAGTTTGGCTTTTGCTGCGAACGAATTGACTAAAACTATCAGTATCATCGTATTAGGTGATATGGAAAATGAAGCTGATGAAACGCTGACAGTAACGCTCAGCAATCCAGGCGCCAACACGGCACTGATCACTGACAATGCTTCCACCGTGGTAACCAATGACGATGGCGAGTTTGCAATTACGGCAACCAATGCAACGTTGTCCGAAGGTGATACTGGTGAAACCGATTATGTATTTACCGTTACACGTGCCGGCGATACGAATGTAGAGGGGACTATCGACTGGCGCGTAGAATTGCCCGGCGGTCTCGCCGATGCCAATATCGGTGATTTCAGCGCTGCGCAGGATGGTTTGACTACGAATGGCGGATTGCCGTCTGGGAGTTTAACTTTTGCTGCGGGCATCACGAGCCAAGAGATCCGTGTGCGAGTTGCGACTGATGGCGAAGTCGAGCAAAACGAAAACTTCAATGTAGTGTTGGATAACCCGACCAGCAACAATGAGATCACCACGCCATCGGCGGCCGGTGTAATTCAGAACGATGATACCGGTTTTTCCATCATTGCCGTGACTAGCGATCAACTGGAAGGGCAGTCGGGCACCACAACTTATACCTATACCGTTACCCGGGCGGGGGATATCTCTAATGCCGCCTTAGTGGATTGGTCGGTAGCCGGTGCCGCAGGGGTGGCTGGTGCTGATGCGGCTGCGAGTGCCGGTGATTTTACTGGTGTGATGAGTGGCACGCTAAATTTCAATGCCAACGAAGCCAGCGTAACGCTAGACGTCATTGTTAATGGTGATACAACAGTGGAAGAGCACGAAGGCTTCCAAGTCACTATAGCTAATGCTCGATTGACCGATACTACCGCGCAAGTGATAGTTGATAACAGCGCCGATGGTTTGGTTCGCAATGATGATCAAAGCTTTGCTGTTGCCGCCGCTAACAGTACTATCACAGAAGGCAATAGTAGCACCACTCAAGTGAGTTTTAACGTTACCCGTAGCGGTGATAGTAGTGTCGAAGCTACCGTTGATTATGTGATGACCGGCGCCAATGGTGCGGCGGAAAGCGATATTATAGGTAGCCTGCCGAGCGGCACGTTAACGTTTGCGGCGGGGCAGTCGATCTTGGCTGTATCTGTTGATGTAAATGGCGATACGCTGGCTGAAACCGACGAAGACTTCACCTTGACGCTGAGCAATCAGTCGACCGGTTTTATCTCTACGGCCAATGCTACAACGACGGTTACAAACGATGATATTAACTACGCAATCACCGCTCCGGTGGATCAGGCAGAGGGTGCAAGTGGTACTACCACCGTGGAA
The DNA here is from genome assembly GCA_018067325.1 of Amphritea sp. Taxonomy (GTDB): domain Bacteria; phylum Pseudomonadota; class Gammaproteobacteria; order Pseudomonadales; family Balneatricaceae; genus Amphritea. Next base: position 953 of record JAGPUU010000481.1, on the reverse strand, counting down.
TATACGGTCCAACGGACCGGTGATACCAGTGGTGCGACGGATATACTTTGGCGCTTATTAAGTGCGACAGGATTAACGACTGCGGATTTTGTTGGCAATCAAGATGTGCTAGGAACCAATGCAGGGCTTCCGAGCGGTACCTTGAGTTTTGCTAACAACCAAACCAGCAAAACCATCAGCCTGGCGGTTGCGGGTGATACTACGCTAGAGGCTGATGAAACCTTAACCATTGAACTCTATACACCCACTGCTGGCACTATCCAGTCCGGTGATGAAACAGACAGTATGGTATTGCTCAGCGATGATGATCAGTTCGATATCAGCGCCGATGTCGCCAGCCTGGATGAGGCGAATAGCGATCATGATGTCACCTTTAGCGTGACGCGTACTGGATCGCTAGATGGTGCGCGAACATTGAACTGGGCTGCATCTGGATTATCAGCCGATGATTTTGTTGGTGGTAGTGTCCCGTCCGGAACGGTCTCTTTTGCCGATGGCGTGAATTCAGCAACCATTACGGTTTCGATCTCTGGTGATTCAACAGTTGAGGCAGATGAGACGCTAACCGTTACTTTATCGGGTGCACCTGCAAACTCGATTATAAGCACCGACTCTGCGACAACTACGTTGGTCAACGACGATGCTAGTTTGGCTATTACACCGTTGCTTGCAGATAAAAATGAAGGAAACACTACCCTTGCTTCTGGTGAAATCCCTCAGGATAACACTTCAGTATTTACGGTTGGGGCAGATGGCGATTATCAAGGGGAAATTGGTGATGATGGCCTTGATTGGAGAGATAAGGATTGGTTTCGAGTTAATTTGACGGAGGGGCATTCTTATCTGATTAGGAGTGAAGGTTCCGGAAGTGGTGGTAATACATTGCTTCCCCCTAGAATAGATGGGATCTACGCTGAGGACGGTACATCTTTAGGCTATTCAGCCGATACTTT
>JAGPUU010000120.1 GCA_018067325.1 Amphritea sp. | reverse complement strand
GCCGAAATCACCAAGATATCGTTTTTCTAATTTGGTGTAGTGATAACAGAGGAAATTTAGTATCAAATCCAATTCGGATTCAGAAGCAGCAGGCAGGTTGGAGTTATTACGTTTTGCACACAGTTTAGAAGATTAGATTTTATATCCCTCGTCCTCATTAACTTCACTTATCTGAGTTAATTCCCTATAAACTCTCCCAGAAAAAAAGAAGGGGGATACAAAATAATCACTGTGACTTATCGAGACCAATACAATACATTTTTGAAAGATTGATTAAAATTCAAGATAAAACCTTCTGTTAACAAGGTTTTGTATATATCACTAAGTACTTGATCGGACAGCACCCGCGGATGAATCTCCAAAATAATTTTATTAACCGAGTTCAAATCAAGGTCATTAAATAAAACGGCTTCACCTCCTTCAATATCAACAATTAACATACTTGGCAGCACTGAGCGAATAACCTGATTTTTATCGACAGTTTTTACGTTAACAACCTCATAGTTACCCTCCGTTGGTTTCACTAAGCTACTAGACCAAAAAGCAGGGGTAATATAAAAAGGTGAACTGCCATCACCGTCGACTAACAATTGATTATGTAATTCAAAACTGACCTTGTTGCGGTCCATATTATCCAGAATAACAGGAATTAATTTGGGATTGGCTTCGTATGCTACATACCTGTCACACAGATCCGTCTTCATTGCGCTTATCCCCATAAATCCGATTCCCGCTCCGAGCTCCAATACAATCTCTCCTTTTACTAGAAACTGATGTAATAAGCTGACTTCGTTTTTTTCATAACTGCCACTCATCAGAGCTTTTTGCAATGCCGGAGGTGGGGTTTCTCCTACTGTCAGCTCTACATTATTGAACTCATATATATCCAGTATTGTTATTCCGAGCCGTTCGCTCCACTCTTCAAACTTTTCCTTAATATAAGGACCATTAGGTCTGAGTTTATGTGCAAGTTTCATCAATGCATAAGCACTGTTGATATCTATCTTTTCTAGTGCAATTGCAGAATCACGAAATAAATTTACCCGGTTTTCCTTCTCTTGCGTCGGTACTGAAGTCTGATGATTCAGAGCGATTCTTTGAAGAGAGTCTGAGAAACCACTATTTATTTTCATCAATTGCGTAGCGGTATGCTCAATGAGCTTTACTTCAGAATCTAGATATTCAGATACGTTTGGCAATGAAACTTGTTCCATTTTTAGAGGCTCCACTTATCGACCTAGTAACATTTAGTCATTATCAGAAGACCTTCTGGGTTAGGCCTTGCCTTGCGCATACACTTTCAAAGGACAGAATTTTTTAAACTCTGACCCATTCACTTTTCTAACGCTTTTAGCTTTTTGATATAAGCCTTCTGTGAAGCCAGGTTTAACTGGTCTACCTGATTCTGTATCTGCATTTTTACGTTTGCTTTTGCCTCTGTTGAATAAAGACGATAGAGGACATAATTCACACCCAGCGATAAAACAAACAGCAGTGCGATAACAATAACCGCATCCAAATTCAGCTCAAACTTTTTCAACTCAGCATCCCTCAAAAGCTCACTCTATAAATTTCTGCCAAAACAGTAACACAAGGATGATTGTTGAAGATATGAACTCAAGCCCTATCTGTTTTGCTTTCTATACTGTGCGGGGCTGAGGCCAAACTTCTCCCTAAACATATAGATAAAAGGGGAAGCAGAGCTGTAGCCAAGTTCTAAGGCGATCGCGGTAATATTCTGACCCGTATTCAGTAGTTCAATTGCCTGCATCAGCCGTAACTGTTGGCGCCACTGTTTCAGCGACATACCAGTTTCCCGACGAAAACGGCGATCCAGTGTCCTTAGTGACACCGCCAGCGAGCTTGCCAGCTGTTCTGAAGTTTCACTGCTATCTGATTGTTCATAAAGCTGATTACAAAGGTTAATAAGATCGCCACTTATCGGCCAGGGAAGGTGCTGATCATCCCGTTCCAGACGGCTCAGTGATTGAAGCAGCAACTGCACCAGATCATTCTCATAGCCTTGGAACGGATACTCAACCTCAATACCGGCAGCCACTAATATAAGCTCCCGCATTAACGGCGTAATCTGTAGCACTGAAGCTCTGTCTGAGGCGAGCCCCTGATAACTGGATTCAATATAAAGACTTTTCAGATCAGCACCATACCCAGTGTATACGCTGTGCTGACAGCCACTGGGCAACCAGATCGCCTGCTCCGGTGGAATAAAGTATCGCTCGCCGATCAGGTCCACCACCAGCACACCGGAAACAGCGTACAACAACTGATGCCAATCATGTCGGTGAGGTGGAAAATAGTGACCCGCGGGCATCACTTCCTGCCGAACATAGAGTTCTCGGGGCAAGGACTGCATCGTCAACAGGCTGAGTTCGTGAGCAGAATCGGATGTCATAGCTTACTGTCTGGTTTTATATATATTCTGTCATTTTATAGAAAGACAACAAAAACCTCACCCGTTAACCTATAGATCTCCACAAATCTGAGAATTTAGCATGCCTGAAATCAGTAAATTCCGAATGCTACTGACCTGTGTTTTAGGGGTAGTCGCGACCATCGGCATCGCCCGTTTTGCCTACACTCCGATGATTCCTGAAATGGCCCGGGGAACCGGGATGAGCGAATCGGTCGCCGGCTATCTGGCTGCTGCTAATTATGCAGGCTATCTCAGTGGCGCATTGCTGATCTCTTTTATCCACAGCCTGGCGCTAAAAGCCCGCCTGTATAAAGTTGGACTGCTAACCGCTGTATTGACCAGCATGGCGATGGCACTGACCACGCTAGAGCCGATTTGGTATCTGCTGCGTTACCTGTCGGGCTTAAGCAGTGCCGCCGGGATGCTGCTTGGCGGTGGTTTATTGATGCACTGGTTAATGAAACGTAACCATAAAGCTGAACTCGGCATCTTTTTTTCAGGCTTAGGTATCGGCATCGTTATCACCGCTATTCTTGCTGTCATCATCAAAGATATATTCAGCTGGGACCAACAGTGGCTGGTTTATAGCGCAGTTACCTTAGTCTTGATCATACCCGTATGGTTCTGGCTACCGGATTTCAGTGTTGAACAGCCGCTGGCTAAACACTGCACAAAACACAGCTCTCTGCCTTCAAGCTTTATGCCGGTGCTACAGCTGGCCTATTTCTGCGCCGGGGCCGGTTATGTTATCTCGGCTACGTTCCTGATTACGATTGCCGAGAGCATCGAAGCATTAGCAGGTCAAGGCTGGATGATCTGGCTGGTTGCCGGGATAAGTTGTGCTCCGGCGAGCGCCCTATGGGATAAAATCATCGACACCACCGGCCAGTGGCAAGCGCTGTTTATTGCCTACTTCCTTAACGCCCTGAGCATTCTGATTCTACTGCTAAGCCAAGATTTAGCTGCCGTCATTCTCAGCGCTCTGATCTATGGTGCCAGTTTTATCGGCATCGTCAGTATGATGCTGTCGATGGTTGGACGTTTATTTCCTGACAATCCATCAAAACCGATGAGTCGACTAACCTTCAGTTATGGTATCGCTCAGGTCATCGCGCCCGCTATCGTGGGCTATATGGCAGAGTACTACGGCAACTTTAACAACGGCCTGATACTGACGCTGGTAATAATGCTGGCCGGCAGCATTGCCCTGATCGTCGCCCAACGCATTGAACACCAAGCAGCACTACCTATTGCACCGTTAAGCAATCAAGCTTAATAGCTTCAACACCCGACATCAGAGAATAAAATCACTGAATATATTGACTCTGGCTCTATTTATTCCCATGTTTAATGAACAGTAGCGAAATAACTGATCACTAAGGAGCCTGTTATGGCCACAGATGTCGAGATCGCTCTACAGTTCAGCCCCCTGCCTATTGCTGAAATTAGTGAGAAACTGGGAATTGATAGTGACTACCTCCACCCTTATGGTCGGGATATCGCCAAGATAGATCTAAAGGCGCTAACTCAGAACAATAGAAAACCTGGCAGGCTGATTCTTGTTTCTGCTACGACACCCACCCCCTCCGGGGAAGGCAAAACCACTACCACTATCGGTCTGGCTCAAGCATTTTCACAACTGAACGAGTCGGTATGTATGGCGCTTCGCGAACCTTCGCTGGGGCCTTGCCTGGGAATGAAAGGGGGAGCAACTGGCGGGGGCTATAGTCAGATAATGCCTGCCGACCGGATCAATTTGCACTTTACCGGTGACTTCCATGCCATCACCAGTGCCAATAATCTGGTATCAGCCGCCATCGATAATCACATCTATCAAGGCAATGACCTGGGCATCGACCCCCGACAGATCGTCTGGCGACGGGTTATGGATATGAACGATCGCAGTCTGCGCAAAATCGTCCTCGGCCTCGGCGGAAAGATGCAGGGAATTCCACGGGAAGGCGGCTTCGATATTACCGCCGCCTCAGAGGTGATGGCGATGCTTTGTCTGGCTGAAGACGCTGAAGATCTGAAACAGCGTCTTGATCGCACGCTGATCGGCTATACCTATGCAAACGAGCCGGTCTATGCCGCACAGCTAAAGATTACCGGGGCGATGATGGCGCTGTTACGGGATGCGCTACAACCCAACTTGGTACAAAGCTTTGAAGGTACTCCGGCCTTTGTACATGGCGGCCCTTTTGCCAACATCGCTCACGGGTGCAACAGCGTTATAGCCACCCGTATGGCGATGCAGTATGCAGACTGGACGATCACTGAAGCCGGTTTCGGTTTCGACCTGGGCGCCGAAAAGTTCTTCGATATCAAATGCAGGGTCGCTAATTTAGATCCGGATGCTGTGGTGCTGGTAACCACCGTGCGGGCGTTAAAAATGCACGGCGGTAAGTTGAAAAATAATTTGGAAGCAGAAGATCTCACAGCGGTGACGCAAGGTCTGGGAAATCTGGATAAGCACATTGAGAGTGTCGCGATATTCAATAAACAGCCCGTAGTGGCGCTTAATCGATTTGCCACCGACACCGATGCCGAGGTAGCGATTATTCGTGAGCGTTGCGCCGAGCATAACGTAGCCTTTGCAGAAACTACCCACCATGCCGATGGCGGCAAAGGGGCCATTGAGTTGGCCAAAGCAGTCATCAATTCAGTAACACAGAATAAACCCTTTAAACCACTCTATAGTCTGGATCTAACCGTATTAGAGAAGGTGCGGGCAGTATGCAAATCGATGTATGGTGCAGATGACGTCGCCTTTACAAAAGATGCAGAGAAAGATCTCAAGCTAGTTCAACAACTGGGCCTGACCCATCTGCCTGTGTGTATCGCCAAAGCCCCCAGTTCACTGTCAGATGACCCGGAACTTCACGGCAGACCGCGGGACTTTGAAGTGACCGTCCGGGCGATTCAGATTAATGCCGGGGCAGGCTTTCTAGTGATCCTGACCGGAAAGATCATGCGTATGCCCGGACTTCCAAAGGAACCGGCAGCCAATGCCATTCGATTGCTCAAAAGTGGTGTGATTGAGGGACTGGAGTAACTGACCAAGTAAGGCCTAATCACTTCCTTTACATGAAATGGTTATACATTACTTTATGTGTTTTCCTCCCTCTTTATTTTTGGGGAGGGGATAGTAGCGGTTCCAAAACTTTAGTTACGGGAAAAAATATCAAAAGCCTGATTCTCTGACCGCAACTGCTAGAAGTCGCTGAAATTGCAGCCATAACCAACTTTGCCTTTTTCCTTCAACCACTAGCATACCAGGTTGACGTAATAGCTCATGATTCGAACCAGGGCGGTCGTCAATCCGGAAACTCACCCGGTAATACGCGCTTTCAGGAATAAGTCTCTTGTCTGATTGACGAACAGCTATCGCCCCGCCAGCCCCTGAGCCTAACTCTGGATATGGAAGTGACGAAACAGCGCTAATATCAACCTGTATCAGCGTGACAGGTAGCGACGCCCCTTCTCCTGAGTTGCCAATAAAAACTCCCGGGCTATCCGCGGAGAGAAGATTAACATTCTGTTCGCTAACAAAACCCTCTATCCTGAGCTGTTCAGGGTCAATCAACGTCAGTAACAGCTGGTCTTTACCTACCCATTGCCCTGGTCCAAGCCTTTCTGATTCCGACACAACACCCGAAAACGGAGCACGAATTTCCAATAACTCCTGCCTGCTATAAAGGCCCGCAACCTGTGTTTTCAACTGCCTTATACGCTCTCGGTTTGTCGCCTGACTCGTTTTTTCTTCTAAAGATGCTGCTTGTCGAGTTAATTTTAACTCTGCTAAGTGGAGTTCCTCCTTAACCTGAAATATAGCGTTCTCCAAACTTGGAGACGTCAGGCTAATCAATAGATCTCCAGCACCCACCGGGTCGCCGGGCTTAGCATAACGTGCAACGACCTGAGCCGGCTCAGTCGCAAATAGGTATTGAGAGCGTTCTGCCTTTATCACACCAGGAACTGAAACCGCCATGGGCAGCGGCAATATAGCGAGAATTAACACCGTAATAGGTAATGACCACCATAGAAGACGCAACGGTGTAAAACGAAAATCATTCCTGCGTTCTTGCCAGACTTTAAGCTCTTTAAAAATGGGCATAACGATAAACCACAATATTTCTACGACGAAAAGCAAAATGCCTAGCATTTTAAAAAAGAAATGATAGACCAATAAAGCAATACCCAGAAAAAGAAAAAAGCGGTAAATCCAAGTACACCAAGCATACACAATCATTAGCCGGGCGCGTGGTTTTGGTAAGGGTTCAGGGAGTGGGTCTTTGATGCCCCAAATCCACTGCCTTAGCGACCATCGACCTAGTGCGAATGAGCGTTGTTGAAGGTTCTCAATACCTACAATATCAGAAAATGCATAGTAACCATCAAAGCGAAGAAACGGGCTAATATTTACTAACAACGATGTCACCCAGCTCGTAGTCGCCACAAAGAAAACAGCGCTACGCAGAGCACCATCCGGAAGCACTCCCCACAAAAAAGTTGCGATAAGCGCCAAGTAAAGCTCAGTCCGCACACCAGCGGTCACGATCCGTAGCCGATCTCTTTTCGATCTAAGCTTCCAGGCATCGGTTGTATCGGTATACAACACAGGAAACATCACGAGAAAAGCAACGCCCATTGACGCCACTCTGCAGCCCAATCGATATGACACCAAGGCATGTCCAAGCTCATGTGCACTTTTTACTAGTACAAGCGTGAATCCATATAGCAGCATACCCTCAAAGGAGAAAAAATAGAGAAACGTTGAGGCAAAGTTGTCCCACTGCCGCAATACAAGCAAGGCCCCCAACAGCCCCATCAATACAATGGTCCAGTGGACCGATCTATTGAACAACCAAGAGAGGCGAGGGGCAATTTTAGCGAGCAATGGGTCCGGTCGAATTAGGGGTATACGCACAAACAAATAATTGTGAAGCAGCTTATTCCAGATACTTTTTTGATTGTCACGCTTTTGTGTTGAAAAGTAGTTAGAGGCGCTTTCAGAACGGGCAACTACAAGATTATTTACAATCAAAAAATCAGAGAAGGCCTGAATTTCGCCCGTTTCGTACTCAAGCCCTAAGTCTGTAAGGTGAACAGACATTGCCTCAGCAGAAATGCCTCCTTGCCAATGTTTGATCAGGTCTAAAGCCGACTCCGCTAACGTAAAATAGCGATTACGGACACCATCATGAAGTAGCCAGCGAGGTGCTCCATCTTCATCATGGGGCCCGGGCAATAATTTCAAATCCTGCCTCAGGGCGGGTAAACGTACCTCTACCACCCTAGCCACTGCCTAACGCTCGTAATCGGCCGACGAAACAGATAAAAGAACAGGCTGACTCTTTCACCATATATTTTAGCCGTTCCACGCAGCCCTATTCGAGGCGGCGCATCTTCATGCGGGAGCAGGCTAACAACCAACCGATAAGCTACTTGTTGATCCGGCGTCGGACGAGGTTCATAGGTCGCATGTTTAAGCCGCGAGGACCAGGCACGAAGAGGATCGTTGTCCAAAAAGACCCGTACGTCTGCAGCGGGTCGCAAAGCGATGGAGTCTTTTACCGGCAACATAACTTCGAACTCTACCTGCGCAGGGTCAGCCACCAAAAAAATACGTTCCCCTACTTTGACCGGGCGTCCCTTCCATTCACTCGGGTCACCGAGCACAGCGACACCTGAGATATCCGATAAAATCTCTGCGCGAGACAATCGTTCCTGAGCATATTGCCACTGTATCATCCGCAGCTTTACCTGAGATTCCAGTTCAGCAAAACGTGCTTTATGACGCGGGTCCATAAACCCACTTTGCTGTACAGTTTTCAACTCTGCCTGAGCGACCAGAAGTTCCTGATGAGTAATCGCTTCCTCACTTTCTAGCGTATTAGTTTCTATGTGCGCTAAAAGATCCCCTTTTTTAATCACCTGGTTAGGGTGCACTGTCACCGCTTCAACAACACCATCCAGTGGTGCTGCCACGACATAAGGGTCCTTAGGGATCACTTCAACTGGCGCTAATGTGCTGAGTCTGACCGGTATGAATAAAACCAAAACGGCTAGTGAGACGAACAGCACCTTACGCTTTAGTAACTGTGGCAGGATTCCACGGAATAGTGACTGTTGCCGACGTAAAGCGAATAAAGCATGTCCCGCACTATTGCCAATGTGTATACCAATGCCAGATTCCGCCTCCG
>JAGPUU010000117.1 GCA_018067325.1 Amphritea sp. | reverse complement strand
ATCATCGCCTTCAAACATTTGCACTGCACCAATCAGCTCACCGTTACGGTCTGTACATTGCATCGCAATCACACCCTGACCGCCGCGACCATAGGTCGGGAAATCAGTAATTGCAGTCTGCTTGCCAAAACCATTAATACTAGTGGTCAGAATACGGCCATTTTCCTGAGGAATGATCAGTGAGATAACCTTGGCGTCGTTCTGCAGTTTAATACCACGAACACCACGAGCTGTCCGACCCATAGGCCGTACATCATCCTCAGGGAAACGAATCGATTTACCCTGACTGGAAACCAGCATAACCTCAGCGGTACCATCAGTAATCGCGGCGCCAATCAGGGTATCACCCTCATCCAGAGCCAGCGCGATAAGTCCGGTAGAACGCGGCCGTGAGAAATTCGTCAACGGCGTCTTCTTCACCGTGCCATCAGCGGTTGCCATAAACACATAGTGCTCATCGGCATACTCATTCACAGGCAGTATGGTGGTGATACGTTCATTTTCCTGCAACGGCAGGATATTGATAATTGGCCGACCTCTGGCTGCACGGCTCGCTTGCGGAATTTCATACACTTTCAGCCAGAACACTTTACCCATATTGGTAAAGCAGAGAATAGTGTCATGGGTGCTGGCGATCAGCAGCTTTTCAATGAAGTCTTCATCTTTAACCGCGGTAGCAGATTTACCCTTACCGCCACGTCGCTGTGCCTGATACATAGCCAGAGGTTGAGTTTTCGCGTAACCACCATGGGAGATCGTAACAACCATATCTTCTTCGGCGATCAAATCAGCTACGGTGAAGTCCTGCTGGGATGCAATAATGTCAGTGCGACGCTCATCGCCATACTCTTCGACAATTATTTCAAGCTCTTCGCGGATAACTTCCATCAAACGCTCAGCACTATTCAGGATAGCCAGGAGCTCAGCAATACGCTCCAGCAGCTCACGGTACTCAGCAATCAGCTTGTCGTGCTCAAGACCAGTCAGACGGTGCAGGCGCAGCTCAAGAATAGCTTGTGCTTGTGCAGGCGACAGATGATAGATCCCATCATGCATACCGTACCGAGCTTCAAGATCCTCTGGACGACAAGCATTTTCTCCCGCCCGGGATAGCATTTCAGTTACATCACCCGGTTGCCATGGCGTAGCAATCAATCGCTCTTTGGCTTCAGCAGGCGTAGGAGAACCCTTAATCATCTCGATTACGGCATCAATATTGGCCAACGCGATCGCCAAGCCTTCAAGTATATGACCTCGTTCTCGCGCTTTGCGCAGCAAGTAAACCGTACGACGGGTAACCACTTCGCGGCGATGACGAACAAAGCATTCCAGAATAGTTTTCAGATCAAGGGTCCGCGGCTGGCCATCAACCAGCGCAACCATGTTGATACCGAACACGTTCTGCAGCTGAGTTTGAATAAAGAGGTTATTGACTACAACCTCAGACACTTCATTCTTGCGTAGCTCTATAACGATGCGCATGCCATCCTTATCGGACTCGTCACGCAGCTCAGTTATCCCTTCTAACTTTTTATCTTTAACCAGCTCAGCGATCTTTTCGATCAAGCGAGCTTTGTTAACCTGATAAGGAATCTCAGTAAAGACAATCGACTCTTTACCATTCTTATCATTGGTTTCTATGTGATATTTAGCACGTATATAGATCCGGCCTCGACCGGTCTGATATGCCTGCAGAATACCAGCACGACCATTGATAATGGCACCGGTTGGAAAATCTGGCGCGGGGATATAATGCATCAACTCATCAATGGTGAGATCGGGGTTATCGATCAGAGCGATACAACCACGTACCACTTCACTCAAATTATGAGGAGGAATATTGGTCGCCATACCTACGGCGATACCAGCAGAACCATTAACCAGCAAAGTCGGAACTTTAGTTGGCATCACTTCTGGGATGTGCTCGGTTCCATCATAGTTAGGAACGAAATCTACCGTCTCTTTATCGAGATCTGCCAACAGCTCGTGGGAGATCTTCGCCATACGGATCTCGGTATAACGCATTGCTGCAGCAGAGTCACCATCGACCGAACCGAAGTTACCCTGACCGTCGACCAGCATATAACGCATCGAAAATGGCTGAGCCATCCGCACGATAGTATCGTAAACCGCACTATCACCGTGGGGGTGATACTTACCGATTACGTCACCTACCACACGGGCAGATTTCTTATATGCTTTATTCCAGTCGTTACCCAGTTCGCTCATCGCGAATAACACCCGACGGTGTACCGGTTTAAGACCATCTCGTACGTCTGGTAACGCACGCCCTACGATCACGCTCATTGCGTAATCCAGATATGACTGCTTCAGTTCATCTTCGATGTTAACTGGCAGAATCTCTCTGGCTAAATCACCCATAATAGCTCTGGCTATCCTTGAATCTGACTGCTGAGAATTTAGTGGTTCAACTCGCCCTAAAAGCGGTGAACCTTAAGCGCCCGAGTATACCATAAAGAAGCCGTAATACTCCCGTAAAATTAAGGTGTTGCCCCCCTTCACCCAAGTTCTTTTCAGAACCACAGCAGACATCCTGTATTCGCTCCGTTAGCGATGTTAGAATGTTGCTCAATTTCTACCAGACACTAGCCTTTGGCAGCATAATATGACTGATTCCCAGAACAATACCGGCGCAAACATTGACCCTCAGGAAATTGCTAAATTTGAAGAACTAGCAAGTCGGTGGTGGGACCGAGAAAGCGAATTTAAACCTCTGCATGACATCAACCCCTTAAGAGTTGATTTTATCGACCAACTTGCATCACTGAATGGCAAGAAGATACTTGATGTCGGTTGTGGCGGCGGAATTCTGTCAGAAGCAATGGCACATCGCGGCGCAGAAGTTACCGGCATCGACATGGGCGAGGCCCCACTTAAAGTTGCCAAGCTTCATGGTCTGGAAAGCGGTGTCAGTGTGTCTTACCGCCAAATAACCGTTGAAGAACTCGCGATGGAACAACCAGGGAGCTACGACATCGTCACCTGCATGGAGATGATGGAGCACGTACCCGACCCCTCCTCTATCGTGGACGCTTGCAGCCGACTGGTAAAACCCGGGGGTCATGTTTTTTTCTCAACCCTCAATCGAAATCCAAAAAGCTACATGATGGCAATCGTCGGCGCTGAGTACCTACTGAAACTGGTCCCTAAGGGCACCCATGATTTCAAGAAATTTATCCGCCCATCAGAACTCGCTAGCTGGATTCGCCAAAGCGGACTACAAAGCAAAAAAATTACCGGCTTAACATACAACCCGCTTAGCAAAAGCTACAAACTTAACGACCAAGATGTCGACGTGAACTATATGGTTGCTACCCGGAAGCCAGGATAAGCCATGAACCACCCTCTGCCAGCAGCCGTCCTATTTGATCTGGACGGCACTCTGATCGATACTGCCGCTGATTTCCACTATGTAATCAACCTACTACTGGCAGAGCATCAGCAGCCCCCCATGAGCTACAAACTCCTTCGCGAGCAGGTATCTAATGGCGCTCGAGCAATGGTTAGTACTGCTTTTGAGATAGGGGAGCAGAACCCTGAATTCGCAGCACTTCTCAAACGCATGCTGGAACTTTATTTACAGCATCTGACAACCAAAACTAAACCCTTCCCGGGTATCACAGAACTACTGAACTGGCTTGGAGATAAACAGATCCCCTGGGGTATCGTCACCAATAAGCCGGAAGTTTATACCACCCCTATTATGCAAGGATTAAACTTTCACCCCGCCGCCGGCACTGTTATCTGCCCGGATCACGTCAGTGAAAAGAAACCCCATCCGGAAGCGCTATTCCTAGCCTGCAAAGAACTAGGCGTTGAACCCGGAAAAACGGTCTATATCGGCGATCATCGTCGTGATATCGAAGCAGGCCTCAGAGCAGGCATGCAAACGATTGCCGTCAGCTATGGCTATCTGGATCAAGGGGAAGACATTAACAGCTGGAACAGCCATTTCCAGATAGATCATGCGAAGAATATTCGCCCGATCCTGGAAACAATCTACAGCCACGACTAAGCCATCAATGCTGAGCCAAACAGTAAAGGAGCACCTATGTTCGACTATCAGGCACCGGAAAATCTTCTTCAAGGCAAAATAATTCTGGTTACCGGCGCCGGCGAAGGCATCGGACGAGCGGCTGCATTGAGCTACGCAGCACACGGAGCAACCGTCATACTACTGGGACGAACAGAAGAGAAACTGGACGCCATTTACGATCAGATAGAAGCCGCTGGTTATCCACAGCCCGCAACTATAACCCTGAATTTGGAAACTGCTGGCGAAACCGACTTCGACAACCTGGCCGCAACACTGGAACAAGAGTTCGGCAGACTAGACGGCATCCTACACAATGCCAGCATTGTTGGACTTCGCACTCCGATTGAAAGTTACGATCCAACTGTTTGGCAGCAAGTCATGCAGGTAAACGTCAACAGCACTTTTATGCTGACCCAAGCCCTTCTCTCACTAACTGGCAGCTCTGAAGACGCGTCCGTAATCTTTACCTCATCTAGCGTTGGCCGGACCGGCAAGGCGTTCTGGGGAGCTTATGCGGTATCCAAATTCGCCACAGAAGGGATGATGCAGGTTCTAGCCGATGAACTAGAGCACAACCCAAACATTCGAATCAACGCTATCAACCCTGGCGCAACCCGAACCAATATGCGAGCCAGCGCCTACCCAGCTGAAAATCCGATGGACAACCCGGCTCCAGCTGAAATCATGCCGTTATATCTATACCTCATGGGGCGCGACAGCCGTACCCTGAACGGCAAGTCCCTCGACGCCCAATAAACACCTGATATAAAAAAACGCAGCCTAAGCTGCGTTTTTTTATTGCACTAGATAATCATGCAACAGCTCAACGGTCAGAACGCTTCGGCCCAACCTCTCGACGGGTCCGCTGTCGACGTACACGACGATCCGCTTCCTCAACCTCTTTCACTGTCGGTGCTTTATTCTTTTTCTGCTTCATATCCAACATACTCGAAAGCATATTGATCTCTTTTTGTGACAACTCTTTCCAATGACCAGCTTTTACTTCGCTCGGCAAAAAGAACGGCCCATATCGAACCCGCTTCAATCGACTGACCTGAACATCCTGTGATTCCCAGAGTCGTCGCACTTCACGGTTTCGGCCTTCCATGATGCAGACGTGATACCACTTGTTAGCGCCATCTCCATCAAAGAACTGCACATCAGAAAAACGCGCCATACCATCCTCAAGCAACACACCCGCCTTAAGCCGGGCGATCATAGCCTCATCCACATTACCCAGAACCCGCACTGCGTATTCCCGATCAATGTTTGCAGAGGGGTGCATCAGGTTATTCGCCAACTCACCATCGGTCGTAAACAACAACAAACCGGAGGTATTGATATCCAGACGACCGACCGCAATCCAGCGCCCTTGCTTCAAAGGCGGCAAGTGATCAAACACTGTCGCCCTACCTTCAGGGTCGTGACGGGTCGCAATCTCACCTAAAGGCTTATTGTAGACCAACACTTTACGATCACTATCCCGATCGAACACCATTTTATGTGGTCGCCCGTCGACCTCTACCGCATCCCGAATCGAGATTCTGTCGCCGAGCGTTGCCACCTGATCGTTTACTGAAATACGACCAGCTTCAATCCAACGTTCCATCTCACGACGTGAACCCAATCCGGAACGCGCCAAAACTTTTTGCAGTTTTTCGTCAATCATCGACGCATCCTCGTATGAATTTTTATTTATAAAACTCTGTATATTTAAAAAACAAAAAAGCTCTTCGATAGTGCATCGAAGAGCTTTTTTAATTCTACCGGAAAACGCTTATTAAATTAAGCAATCTTCCTTAGTTTTACCTGCTGCAAACACCGCCTGAAAAGCAGCCGGCGTACGGCCACGACCAGACCACTGATGCAGTTCGCCATTTTCGTCAGTTACCTGATACTTAGGGGCAACTTTCTTCTTAACAGGCGCATCAACCAAAGTCATCAGATCATTCAGATCCACACCCGCTTCTAGCATGCTCTGCTTAATCGCTTCAATCTTCTCTAGGCGCTCTTGTTCATTTGCTAACAGCGCATTCTCTTGCTCAAGCTTCTCTTCCAGAATCTCGTTAAGATCAGCGATCGCTTTTTCAATATCAGCGCTGGCCAATACCTGGCACTGTTTACGAAGAGAATTCTTTCGAGTTAAAAGTTTTACAAAATCGGTCATTATAAATCACCAACAAAAAAGGGTTTGGGGAACAAAAAGGAATTATTGTTTAATAATTAATATTTTTCAATAAAAATAAAACATTTAATTATTAAAAGGCAGAAATATCGCCGGCCCCTTCACGAATAACAACCGGCACATCATCTACCAAATTAATAACCGATGTCGCCTCCATTCCGCAATAACCCCCATCAATAACAAGATCAACTTCATGCTGCAAAACATCCCGAATCTCATAAGGGTCTGTCAAAGGAAGTTCTTCACCCGGCATTATTAATGAGGTACTCATGATAGGCTCACCTAATGCTTCCATTATATGTAGCGCTATATTATTTCCCGGAATTCTCAATCCAATGGTTCGTCTTTTAGGATGCAATAAACGTCGTGGAACTTCCGTCGTCGCATTTAATATAAAGGTGTATGCACCCGGCGTATGAGCCTTCAATAAACGATAAACAGAATTATCAACTTTCGCATAGGTACCAATTTCTGATAGGTCCCGGCAAACCAGCGTAAAGTTATGTTTATCATCCAATTTACGAATACGCTTTATTTTTTCCAGCGCAGACTTATCACCTAAATGACAACCTAGTGCATAGGCACAATCAGTAGGATAAACAACAACCCCACCCTTCTTGATTATATCAACAGCCTGACTAATCAGTCGCTGCTGAGGATTATCCGGATGAATCTGAAAAAACTGGCTCACAATAAAACCTTTTACTAAAATATATAAGACTAATTCTACTTAATTACCGGTTAATGCTGAAGCAATTTAGAGAGTACATGAGCATTATTACTGCTATAACCTGGATATTTTCCAATAGCAGTCCAGTGAAACTGTTTTTTATGGAAGTCGCTACCAGCAGATATCATCATTTCATACTTAGTCGCTAGCTTATCTAGCTGTAAAGTATGACCCGATTCAATTCCAGGATAACTAATTTCAATTGCATCCCCTCCCTGCTCGTTAAAGCTTTCAATCATTATCCGCACCTTAGTAAAGGTCATATTATATTTTGTTGGATGAGCTAAAACAGCCACACCTCCCGACTGACGTATAATATTAATTCCCTGTTCCATAGTCGGCCACTCTACTTTTACATCGCCAACTTTTCCTGCGCCCAGATAACGATTAAAAGCCTGCGCTTCGTTATTAACCACTCCAGCTTCAACCATCGCCTGCGCAAAATGAGGCCGACCAATCTGACCTGCACCTGCTAGCTCAATCGCTCTTGGAAGGAGATCAGGAATATTTCGTTTGACCAGTTTCTGTGCAATAAGACCCGCTCTTTCCAACCTAAGCTTATCCAGCCCCTGAAGATATTCACCTAATAAAGAGTCGGTTTCATCAAACCCAAGCCCTATGATATGAACCATACCTCGCCCCCAGCCACAAGTCAGCTCAGCACCAGACAACACCTTAACAGGGCTATCCACAGCAGCCGCTCTGAGTTCCTGAACACCAGCTACAGTATCGTGATCGGTCAGAGCAAACACTTTTACCCCTCGTTCAGCAGCAATCTGTAGCAACTCAGCAGGCGTAAGTTCTCCGTCTGAGTAGCAGGAATGACAATGAAGGTCACTATAAGGTAATTCCACACCGTCTCCGGGTTTATAACTTAACTCGCTCACTCTATAATCAACCCACTTCTAACTACTAAAATGTTGTCATGAAACTACTTTTAGATTTTCTACCGGTTATTATCTTCTTTATTGTCTACAAAAGCACCGACGATATTATTTTGGCAACCGCTATTCTCATTCCCGCCACTCTTGTACAGATACTCTACACCTGGATCAAGACCCATAAGATAGAGATGATTCAACTGGTGACTTTAGGGCTGGTTGTAGTCTTGGGCGGGGCCACTATTATTTTTCAAGACAAGACTTTTATTCAATGGAAACCCACCGTGGTTACCTGGCTATTCGCAGTAGCATTCCTTGGCAGCCAGTTCATTGGCGATAAAACCATCATACAGAGGTTAATGGCAGGCGCTATTGAGATGCCTGCACAGGCATGGAAGCAATTGAATATTGCCTGGATAGTATTCTATCTCATACTAGGGGCAATAAACCTGTACGTAGCCTACACTATGAGCGAAGAGACGTGGGTTAACTTCAAACTATTTGGCATGTTAGGACTGACTGTGGTTTTTATCTTGCTACAAGGTTTCTATATATCAAAGCATATTGAACCTGATGCGAACGAAAGTAATAACGAAAACGAAAATTAGGGATTAAAGAATGTTCTACGCCATTATCAGCGAAGATAAGCCCGGCACGCTGGAGCAACGTCTGTCAGCCCGACCTGAGCACTTAGCACGCCTTGTAGCACTACGCGATGAAGGCCGCCTTCTAGTCGCAGGGCCGCACCCGGCAATCGACAGCGAAGACCCAGGCCCTGCTGGCTTTACGGGCAGTTTGGTTATTGCAGAATTCACCTCTCTTGAGCAAGCCCAAAGCTGGGCCGACAAAGATCCGTATATTAATGCGGGTGTTTATCAACAAGTGGTGGTAAAACCATACAAAAAAGTTTTACCATAGTGTCGCTTTTTAGGCTTTAATTCCTGTATGAGGGATGTTCAGAGTCGCTCTGTTTAACTTAGGTTCAGGTTGAACTGGTATAAATAGCTACACTAGATAATGAATACACTAATAAGGATGTATATGATGAAGAAACTTGCACTCACAACAGCTCTGGCTCTGACAATGGGAATTTCTGCAGCAGCTCAGGCACACCCTAACCACGCAGGTTACGCTACTAGCTCTGCCGACACCGTCTGGAAAACTGGATACGGTGAGTGCTGGCAGACTGGCTACTGGAGTGAAGACGACAAAACCGTAGAGTGTGGCGCAGAAGCAAAAGCACCAGCACCAGCGCCAGCTCCAGCACCAACAATGGTCATGAAGATGATTGATGCTGAAGAAAGTCACATCATTCACTTTGCTTCCGACAGCAGCGATGTAACTAATGTAAGCGCTATCGTAAGCTATGTTGGTTCACTGGCTAAGTTGAACTCTATTGAATTGAAAGGCTATACCGATTCTGTTGGTAGCAGCGCATATAACGATGCTCTTTCTAAGCGTCGCGTAGAAGCTGTTGATGCTGCACTGACTGCTGCTGGTATCGATACTAACGGTAAAGTAGTATCTCACTCATATGGTGAAGCAAACCCAGTTAAAGAATGTACAGATGCTGGCGCTTCACGTCAGAGCTGCCTGGCTGAGAACCGTCGCGTAGAAGTAACTATCAACGGTCAGAAGCAGATCCACGTTCAGCAGTAATATCTGCTAATAACTTTCTGTTAATACAACAGTAAAGTCTAATATAAACCGGTGCCGGCAGTATCCTATACTGCAGGTACCGGTTTTTTTTGTATTGCGAAGTAATTACCATGAAAGTAACAACCCTGCTACTGACCTGTTTATTGTTAACCTCAGCCGTTAACTGCTCAGCTGAACAATACCCATTCCAGAAAGTGGTCTACCACGTCAACTATCATGACGAGAGTAGAATCAACGAAACTCTGGTAAATGTCTCCAACCATCTCGAAGCCCTGGGCGACGACAATATTGATATCAAAGTGATGGTTCACGGAAAAGCGGTCGAGTTTCTTATGGAAGCAGTCGAGGATGACGGCAAGCAGATTCAGTTAGATGCGTTACGCTTACGGGGAGTACAGTTTCTAGTCTGTGGCAACACCCTGAACGGATACAACATTACCTACGAAGATCTTTATGAAGTCGAAACAGAAGATGTCGTACAGGCAGGTCTTCCCGCAATCGTCGACCTTCAACAAAAAGGTTATATATACGTCCGCCCATGAATAGCCCATCAAAGCTACCTGGCTGGTTAAGCTGGCTACCTCTGGGAAAAGTTCCCTCTATTCATCCCGAGCAAGCAGTACAATCAATTAGCCAATACTTGTTTGTCGATGTACGCACTCGTCAAGAATACCAAAAAAGTCACATTCCTGGCGCAATATCCCTCCCTCTCCACCAGCTTAGTAGCGCCCACATCAGGCAACTACCTGATGACAAGCCCATTATCTGCATCTGCCTGTCAGCCCACCGCAGCAAACCCGCCACTCGCAAACTTATAAAAGCAGGCTTGGACACCCGAGAACTTGAGGGTGGCATGTTGGCTTGGTGGAAGCTTCAACTCCCTACGGAGAAATAACTACTGCTCGTTGCTCAGAATTATCAGCCCCTGCCCAACCAACTCACCAACTCACCAACTCACCAACTTTCTTACAAAGTTTTAATCTATCTGGTATTTCTACCCTTAATAAAAAAGGTTTTTATCGTGCAACGAGCAAGTTGCGGTTTTTGCAACGATCGAACAACGAGCTACGGCGGTCAAGGCCTTTTATGACGGTCGAACTACGAGCTACAGCTCTTAAAAATAAAAAAGCGCCCGAAGGCGCTT
>JAGPUU010000107.1 GCA_018067325.1 Amphritea sp. | reverse complement strand
AATTTGATGCCCCAATAGATGTAGAATGTTGCGTTAATTTAATAGTTTAACCGGCCTCAGCCCGCCAAATCTTACAGGTAAATAATCAGATTATGTTCACTACTATGTTAAAGAAGGTTTTCGGTAGTAAAAACGAGCGTGTACTCAAACAGATGGGTAAGGTCGTTAAGCAGATCAATGGCTATGAAAGTGAACTGGAACAACTGTCTGATGACGACCTACAGGCGAAGACAGGCGGTTTTAAATTACGCTTAGAGCAAGGTGATAGTTTAGAAACTATTCTACCTGAAGCTTTTGCTGTCGTTCGTGAAGCTTGTCGCCGCTCGATGGGTATGCGCCACTTTGATGTGCAGATGATTGGTGGTCTGACACTTCATCAGGGTAAGGTCGCTGAGATGCGTACCGGTGAGGGTAAAACCCTGGTAGCTAACTTGCCTGTTTATCTAAATGCACTGGCGGGCCGTGGTGTGCATGTAGTAACCGTTAACGATTACCTGGCCAGCCGGGATGCTGAGTGGATGCGTCCTTTGTATGACTTCCTGGGCCTGAGTGTCGGTGTGGTTCTTTCCGGGCAAGATTCTGAAACTAAGCGGGCTGCTTATAAGTCAGATATTACCTACGGAACGAATAATGAGTTTGGCTTTGATTATCTGCGCGATAATATGGCGTTTGGTGTTGAGGATAAAGTTCAGCGGGACTTCTTCTTCTCGGTTGTGGATGAGGTGGACTCCATCCTGATTGATGAAGCGCGTACACCATTGATTATTTCAGGTGCTGCAGAAGACAGCTCTGAGATGTATCGTAAGATGAACACTCTGATCCCAACGTTAGAAAAGTATGATGGTGAGATCGATCCAAAGAGTGAAGAAGAGATTGAGGGTGATTTCGCCGTAGATGAGAAAAACCGATCAGTTGAAATGACCGAACGGGGTCATCAGCGGATCGAAGAGATGTTGGCAAAAGAGGGTATTTTGGGTGAAGGTGAAAGCCTCTATGCACCACAGAATCTAAGTATGCTTCATCATGTGCTGGCTGCTCTGCGAGCGCACAACCTGTTTCAGCGTGACGTTGACTATATAGTGCAGGAAGGTGAAGTTGTTATCGTTGATGAGCACACCGGACGTATAATGCCGGGTCGCCGTTGGTCCGAAGGTTTGCATCAGGCTGTAGAAGCCAAAGAAGGGGTGCATATTAATCAGGAGAGTCAGACTCTCGCATCCACAACTTTCCAGAACTATTTCCGCTTGTATGAAAAACTGTCCGGTATGACCGGAACAGCGGATACTGAGGCCTTTGAGCTTAACCAGATCTATGGTCTGGACGTTATCGTTATTCCAACCAATGTAACGGTTGCCCGGATCGATTATAACGATCTGGTGTTCCTTACTATCCAGGAAAAATATGACGCAGTTCTTGAAGAGATAATTCAATGTGTCGAAGATAAACGCCCGGTTCTGGTAGGTACAGCGTCAGTTGAATCTTCAGAGTTGATTTCTGCTTTTTTGACTAAGAAAAACATTGCCCATAACGTATTGAACGCTAAGAATCACGGTAAAGAAGCGGGTATTATCGCAGAAGCAGGGCGTGGGAGTGCGGTTACTATTGCAACTAACATGGCCGGCCGTGGTACCGATATCGTGTTGGGCGGTAAATTGGAGTCTTCACTTGAGAAGCTCGATAACCCAACCGAAGAAGAGATTGCTGAGGCAACAGCTGAGTGGCAAATACGTCACGATGCCGTTTTGGAAGCGGGTGGCCTGCATATTATTGGTACCGAGCGCCACGAATCTCGCCGGATTGATAATCAGCTGCGTGGTCGTGCAGGCCGTCAGGGTGACAATGGCTCTTCTCGTTTCTTCCTGTCCCTTGAAGATGATCTGATGCGGATATTTGCATCGGACCGTGTTCGTCAGTTTATGAAAGCTCTGGGTATGGAAAAAGGCGAGGCGATCGAGCATAAGATGGTCTCCAATGCGATTGAGAAAGCTCAGCGTAAAGTGGAAGGTCGTAACTACGATATGCGTAAGCAGTTGTTGGAATACGATGACGTTGCTAATGATCAGCGACGCGCCGTTTACGACCAGCGTAATGAATTGATGGCAACCAGCGATATTTCAGAAACCATTGAAGCGGTACGTGCTGAGGTGGTTGAAAATGCGATTAATGAATACATCACGCCACAAAGTTTGGAAGAGCAGTGGGATGTGCCAGGTCTGGAAAAGCAGTTGCAGAGTGAGTTTGGTCTTGAGATGCCGGTTCAGAAGTGGCTGGATCAGGATGATGATCTGCACGAAGAGACACTGCGTAAGCGCATTATGAGAGATATCATCGAGGATTATCAGGCTAAGGCCGCGATTGTCGGTGAAGAGAATATGCGCCTGTTTGAGAAGCAGGTGATGCTGCAGGTTTTGGATACTCTGTGGAAAGAACATCTTCAGTCGATGGATATGTTGCGTCAGGGTATTCATTTGAGAGGTTATGCTCAGAAGAATCCTAAGCAGGAGTATAAGCGTGAATCCTTTATTCTGTTTGAACAGCTACTTGAAAATATAAAGACTGATGTTGTTAAGATTCTTAGCCATGTGTCGGTTCGCCAGCCTGAAGAGCTCGAAGAGATGGAGCGCCAGCGTCGCGAGCAGGCAGAGCAGCAGCAGATGAGCTTTCAGCATGAAGAGTCCTCTGCGATGGGTGCAGACGAGTCAGGAGCTGAGGAGGTCGCTGAGGGGGCTGAGCCTTTCGTCAGAGAGGGTAAGAAGGTGGGGCGTAATGATCCTTGTCCTTGTGAATCAGGTAAGAAGTATAAGCAGTGTCACGGTAAGCTTAGCTGATTTTGAGGCTATTGTGATTGGCGTTTCTGATGGGCTTTTGCGATTGAAGATAATGCGATAAATCTGTCACTGTCGCTCAAAAAAAATTACATATTATTACCCTTATGTTGGTATTGATAATAACCCCGAAAGCAGCGAAGCTGCTTTCTTTATTTCTGAAGGTTTAAGGAGTTTGTAATGGCTGTGGGTCCTGGCACACTTCCAACGCTGCACCCTGTTGCAGGTTTTCGTTTAGGTACAACCTCTGCGGGTGTAAAAACGCCGGGCCGAAAAGATCTGGTGGTTATTGAAATTGTCCATGGGGCAACAACCGCTGGGGTTTTTACTCAAAACCAATTTTGTGCTGCGCCGGTTCAGATCTGTAAATCTCACCTTAAAGTGGCCACGCCTTCATTTCTGGTTGTTAATACAGGCAATGCCAATGCTGGCACTGGAAAAGAGGGTTATCAGGATGCTCTGGAAGTTTGCCAGTCTGTCGCTGAGCACGCCGGAGTCGCTATTGATCAGGTGTTGCCATTCTCCACGGGAGTGATCGGCGAGAAGTTACCCACTGACCGGATTATCCCCGCGGTTCCTGCTGCGTTTGAAGCTCTGACGGAAGATGGTTGGCTGGAAGCGGCTAACGGTATTACGACTACGGATACCCGGCCTAAAGCTTTCTCACTGCAGTTTGAGTATCAAAGCAAAGTTATTACGCTGACCGGTATCTCTAAAGGTGCAGGTATGATTAAGCCAAATATGGCTACCATGCTGGCTTATGTCGCTACCGATGCAAAGGTTGAAGCGGGACTGCTTCAATCGATGCTTGGTCGCTCTGCGGACCTGACCTTTAATCGGGTGACTATTGATGGCGATACGTCGACTAATGATTCTTGCATACTCACAGCAACGGGTACCAGCGGCTTAGAAATAACTGAATCAGATGCCGAGTTGTTTGAGAGGTTTAACTGTGCTCTGGATAAAGTAATGCTAGAGCTTGCGCAAGCTATTGTCCGTGATGGTGAAGGCGCTACCAAATTCGTTACTATCTCTGTTGAACAGGCTGCAAACTCTGATGAGGCGTTGAAAACTGCTTACGCTGTTGCTCATTCTCCATTGGTGAAGACTGCGCTCTTTGCCAGCGACCCTAACTGGGGCCGGATTCTTGCCGCGGTGGGCTATGCTGGCGTTGAAAATCTGGATGTAGACGCGTTACAAGTCTGGCTGGGCGATACCTGTATCGTTGAAAACGGCGGTCGTGCGCTGACTTATACAGAAGAAGCCGGACAGGCAGTGATGAATTGTGAAGAGATCACTATCCGCATCGTACTTAATCGTGGAAATAAACAGGAAACCGTCTGGACCACTGACCTGAGTAAAGATTATGTCGCTATCAATGCTGATTATCGTTCCTGATTAGGCCGTACTCTGTGTCTGAATTAATCCATGTTGCCGCAGCTGCAATCTTTAATGAGTCGGGCGAGCTGCTGCTGGCGTTGCGTGATAAGAAGCAGCATCAGGGTGGTTTATGGGAGTTTCCTGGGGGTAAGGTCGAGGCTGGTGAGAATGTTCAGGGTGCGTTGGCCAGAGAGCTCAGTGAAGAGCTAGGGATAGAGATTGATCTATCTGCCACGACTTCTCTAATACAGGTGCCCTACCACTACCCGGATAAATCGGTATTGCTGGATGTCTTTCGAGTTAATCGCTTTTGTGGCGAAGCTTATGGACGCGAAGGGCAGCCTTTAAAGTGGGTCAATCTCACTGATCTGAATAACTATCAGTTTCCGGCGGCGAATAAACCGATCGTCAATGCTCTATTGTTGCCTTCTATGATCGCCATTACGCCTGAACTTTCACTTGATTCCTACACCGGATTTGTTCGTAGTGCCCTGAGTCAAGGTGCTCAGGCCGTTATGTTGCGGGCAAAGCAGCTGCCTGAGCTTGATCAGCTAAAGCTGTATTCACTGCTATTGAAAGAGTTTCCTGGTCAGTTTCTGATATGGAACGGCTCTGTTGAATCCGCTAACGATGCCGAAATATCGGCTATTCATCTTAGCTCTGCGCGATTAATGCAGCTGCAGCATCGGAATGCGTTTGAGGGGCGTTGGTTAGGGGCTTCCTGCCATAACGAAGAACAACTCCGTCATGCTGAACGGGTTGGCGTCGACTATATAACCCTCTCACCAGTTCAGCATACATTGAGTCACCCTGATGCTAGCCCTCTCGGATGGGATCAGTTTGCTGACTGGGTAAGCGACTGTGCACTGCCAGCTTATGCCTTAGGTGGTGTCGCAAGTGACGATCTGGAGCGCAGTATTAATGCCGGAGGGCAAGGCATTGCTGCAATTCGCAGCTTTTGTTGAAAGTTTTCTTAATGCAGTGGTCGGTCCTGGTGATCCTGGCTTTCAGGATCGTCAAAACTACTGCTGTAATCGTCTACGCTAGGTTCAGCCGCGACCTTGTACTCTTCTGAAGCCCAGGCTCCAAGGTCTATCATTTTACAGCGTTCACTGCAGAAAGGGCGGAACTTGTTCTCTGGATTCCATTCTAGCTGTTTGCTGCAGGTTGGGCAGGCGACTAGCGTTTTCTTAGTTTGGGGCGTATTAGCCAAGTTCAGGCTCCTGGTTATTAAGTTGTGCCAGCGTTAGAAATCTATTATGTAACGCTTCTATCTGAGGTTGCAACAACTCTTCAGAACCACTGTTATCAATAAGGCTGTCCGCACGAGTCAACTTGTCTTC
>JAGPUU010000099.1 GCA_018067325.1 Amphritea sp. | reverse complement strand
GTCCCTCTGCTTGATCAGCAGCTGACGCGGGAGGAAAACGCTCTGGGAGAACATCTGTTAACCCTTGGGTGTGATTGTTTCCTTCGACGGCTTGAAGCTGAGCTTAGAGGAGAAAGTGAACAGATCTCTGATCTTATGAGGCGTCACCGGGTGGTCGGTTTTAATACCTATGGTGAACAGGTTGATGGGATGCATGTTAACCAGACATTTACCGCTGTAGCGATCGGGAGAAAAGTATGAATGGTGAGGTGAAGCCTCAATCCATCGATCTACCCGATCGTGTCGAAGAACTGGAGCGGGAAAATCGCAAACTCCAGAAAATAAACAAAGTGCTGATTGAGCGAGTCGAGGTTAGCGCCACCACCCGTACTGATCCATACGCTGCTTTCGAACACTCTGTTGTATTGGCTGAGCAAGTTCGGGAAAGAACGGCAGCATTGAATGTCGCTCTGGGTGATCTGAAAACCAGCAATACAGCGCTGAGTCAGGCAAAGCAGCAGGCGGAAGTTGCTCATCAGCGGCTGACAGATGGTATTGAAAGTATTTCTGATGCTTTTGTGTTGTTTGACAGTGAACGCCGGATTGTTCTGTATAACAGCAAGTTTGAGTCGGTATGGGCCGGTATTGGCGTGTCGATAAAGCAGGGCCTGGGGATTCAGGAAATTCGACGTTTGGCAGATCAGCATCAGTTGATAGAAGAAGAGTTCTATGGTGATGAGGCGGACAACTCAGTATTTTACCGCCTTAAGGATGGACGATGGTTTCAGGTAAGCGAGAGAGAAACTCTTGATGGCGGTTTGGTTATTCTCTATACCGATATTACCGAACTGAAGCAGAATGAAACGGCCCGCCGAGAACGGGCGCTGGCTGATAAATCCCGGGTACTTCAAAATACAGTCGATAACCTGTCTCAGGGGGTCGTGCTGATTAACGCTGAAGGTCGCCTGGAGGTATGGAATCAGCGTTTTCTTGAACTCTCAGGCTTTACTGAGACGGTACTGAATAAACAGCCACTATTCAGTGACCTGATATCTCGTTGTGAGTTGATTCTACTAACGCCGTTTAGTAATCATCACAGTGGCAATGGCACTATCGAGCTGGAACAGAGCTTGCGTAACGGGCAGGTTATTGAGATTCGCACCCATCCTATTCCTGAAGGGGGGTTTGTTAACACCTATGCTGATATCACCGAACGCCATCAATACGCCGAGACGCTGCGTGAGAGCGAACAGTGGATACGTTTGATTACCGATCACGTACCGGCGTTGATTGCCTATGTAGGGGATGATCTGCGCTATCAATTTACCAATAAAGTCTATGAAGACTGGTATGGCTGGTCCCGCGAAGCGCTGACGGGTAAAACGATTACTATGGTTCATGGCGGTGAGCAGTTTGTAAAACTCAAACCCTATATTGATAAGGCGCTTTCCGGTGAGAGTGTTACCTTTGAAATTGAGGAGAAAGATCCCAAAGGTGAGCCGCGGTATATGCTAAAAGCCTACGTGCCTAACCTGGATTCTGAGGGAAAGGCGGTAGGGCTTTTTGTTCTGATTCGGGATATTACCGAGAGGCGCAAAACGGCTCAGGCGTTGCAAGAGTCTTACCAGACGATGGAGCAGCGTGTTGTTGAGCGAACCTCTGAACTTACCAAACTTAATGATCAGTTATGGCAGGAAATCACTGAACGAAAGCAGGTCGAAGGGCGTTTACTTGAGGCGAGTAAGCATGCCGAACAAGCTAACCTGTCGAAGACTAAGTTTCTTGCGGCGGTCAGTCATGATCTGCTGCAGCCGTTGAACGCAGCTCGGCTGTTTACCAGCGCGTTGCAGGAAAAGTCAGCCGTTCAAAGTGAACGCCATCTGATCGACTCAGTTGGCGCTTCGCTAGATGATGTGGAATCACTACTCAGTACTCTGGTCGATATATCTAAGTTGGATGCCGGTGTGATCGAGCCGGATGTGACTGTTTTCCCGGTCAGTAGTTTGCTTAATAATATTGCCAATGAGTATAAGCAGGTTGCCGGTAGTGAGAAGCTTAAGTTGCGTTACGTATCCAGTAGCGCAGTGATCTCTTCAGACTCCCAGTTATTGGCACGTATTCTGAGAAACTTTCTTACTAACGCTATTCGTTATACCGATAGCGGCTCTGTGTTGCTGGGTTGCCGGCGAAAGCGACACAGCCTGGTAATTGAGGTGTGGGATACCGGACGAGGTATTCCAGAAGAGAAACTGGGAGATGTTTTTCTCGAGTTCAAACGATTGCAGGCGAGTCGGGATGAGAGTGATAAGGGATTGGGCCTGGGACTGGCTATCGTGGATAAAATTTCCCGCATGCTGGGGCACTGTATCAGTGTTAGTTCAATACCAGGAAAAGGCTCAATGTTTTCAGTTGAGGTGCCTTTGGCGCCTGCAGATCAATACACTGTAGAGGCAAAAGCTGAGCATCAGCCAGTAGCTGATAACCTGCTTGAAGGTGCTTCAATCTGGCTAATCGATAACGATCCTGCTATCTGCCGGGCAATGCAGACACTCCTCCAAGGATGGGGTTGTCTTGTTCAAACGGTTCATGACGAGGCTCAATTGCTTGGTTTGTTGAGCGAGCAGGAAGTGCCTGGTTTATTGATTGCTGATTATCATCTGGATGACGATAAGAATGGTCTGGATGCCGCAATTAACTTTAATCAGCAACTAAGTGACCCGGTGCCGGTGCTTATGATTACAGCCAATTATACGAATGAGCTTAAGCAGATTATTCGAGAGCAGGGGTACCTGTTAATAAATAAGCCGGTTCGGCCTATGAAGCTTAAGATGACACTGAACCATCTTCTGAAGTAATCAATCTATTTTTTAAATTCTTCTAATGAAGCTGTCTAAGTTAGACCTGTGATCTGACTTAGACAGGTCGTAGGTTGCTCGCCGGCGGATAGAATCCGCCGAATAAACGATGAAATAGTTTTGTTTGTGAGTTGTTGTGTGAAGGCTTAGCGCTTGAGGTAGTGATTGAAATCTACATTGCCAGCGGTCAGTACTGCCTGAATGCGGTTGTGAACCCCAAGTTTACGCAGAATGGCGCTGACATGGGCTTTAACCGTGGTTTCGGCAATGTTAAGGTTGTACGCAATCTGTTTATTTGATTCGCCCTCAGACATTCTCTCAAGTACTAGTAGTTGTCTGCGTGTTAAGGAAGAAAGCATTTCGGGTGGTATCTTTCTTTCATCGTGACGGCGGTGCATGCCGTTAGAGGGTTTTTCAGAGCGAATAATATCTGAAGGCAGATAGACATTACCGTCCAGGATCTGTTGCAGTGCCTCAGTCATCTGTTCCCGAGGAGATGACTTGGTGATAAAACCTACCGCGCCGTAGGTAATTGCCTGGAGTACGACCTGTTTGTCCTGTTCGGCGGACACGATTACCACTGGAATAGTGGGAGAATCGTTACGCAGGCTCATCAGACCGTTAAGTCCATTCATTCCGGGCATATTCAGGTCTAGCAGAATCAGGTCAAGATCTTCTTCCTGCTGGGCGATAACCAAAGCGCTATCGAGATCTTCAGTCTCAAGTGTTTCGCAACCGGGAAAACCATTTTCGATTACGCTGCTAATAGCCTCTCGAAACAGTGGATGGTCGTCTGCAATTAAAATTTTATACACTTTGTTCTCCCGCTGGACAGCTGCAACAATGGCAGTTTATTGTCCATTATAATTATTTTTTAATGGGACTGAGGTATTACCACAGTTTATAACTTTTCTGGCATGCTTACTGGAAGTGGCTCAGGCTTTAGAGTCGTTTCCGGTAGTTCAGCTTCCTGCCAGCCATCGATACCCTCTTTATACCAATATAGTTCTGTATAGCCCCAGCTGTGAGCTCGTCTGACAGCATTCCAGGACATCCAGCAGTCAGCAGTGCAATATAAAACTATGTCAGTACCTGTTTTTCCATCTGTCTCCTCGTGCAGATAAAAACGAAAATAATCCAGCCATACTTGCTCCGGTTCTCCCTGGCCCACATTCGGTAGCCAGCGGCTGCCAGGAATGCCTGCTTGTGGCTGCTGTTGCAAAAAGATGCCCTGTCGCCACTCCAACGGTTGTACATTTATCAATACCGGGGGGTGATCTGAACGGATTTTATCATGTAGCACTGAGGTATTAATCAGCTCGCCGCCTTCTACTTTCTTTGGTGTTGGGCTGCGATACCGGGTAATGCGATAGCCATCAAAATTAAACAAGAAAGGGTCGTCCTGATACTCACTCAACCAATGCGGGCTTTCCTGCACAGGTGAGCCCGTTACAGACAAGCTCATAGCCAGGGCTATCAATGTAATGAATAACCTAGTTTGACCTCTCCATTTCACTTAAACCACCTCTGACCCTATTACACCTTTAGAACCGTCGAATGGATATTCAACTATGCGCCTGAAAAAGTAGTACCAAAGTACTGGTTTTGTAAGAAGTTAATATTTTATAATATGCACTGCATATATGGGCTATTCATGTATTGATCTGGATCAATTTATTATTAGATGCATAAATGTATACTGATTTTACCTATACCAATTGAAATTTCTAACCTTTCAAGTCGCTAAAACCTGGATCTATTAAATGTTGCAAAAGGTTAATTCGACTCGACAGCCTACCCAGCTTCTTTGGGGTATTTCTCTCATTGTCATCTTGCTTCTGATCGCTCAGAGTGCTTATTTTTATACCAATACTAAAGCTAACCATCAGCAGCAACTCAACTCGCTTCGCGAAACTCTCATTCAACAGCAACGCAGCCGATTGAAAACTGAGTTGCAAGATGCGGGTTATATGATTGACCAGATGCTTTCTGGAGCATCTGATCTGCTAAAACAGCAATCTCGGATGCACACTCGTTATGCCCTGGCTGTAATGAATACCCTTTATCAGCGTTACCATCTTCAACTTGCTGATAAAGAGATGAAGCAGATGTTGGTTGAGGCTTTGAGGGGTATTCGCTTCTTTGATGGGCGAGGCTACTTCTTTATCGACAAGATGGATGGCACCGCTGTGCTTTTACCAACAGCGCCCCATCTCGAAGGAAAATCGTTACTCGAAAATCAAGACGATACCGGCCACTTTATTATGCGCGGGCTGATTGATGCTGTGTCAAATGAGCAGCGTGCTGGTTTTTCCTTTTATCGTTGGTATGCCCCCGGTGATGATCGACAGATGAAACAGAAGATCGCTTATGCAGAGGTTTTCGAGCCCTATAACTGGATTGTCGGCACCGGAGACTATATTCATCAGATTGAGCAAGACCTGGTTCCCAGAATTTTCGATTATATAAGAAACATCCACTTTGGAGAGACTGGCTCTATTGCTATAGCCACTCAAGAGGGGGATTTACTGGTCAGTGGAATCGCTCCTGAAAGAGAGGGAAAAAACTATCTGGCAGACTTAAATCTTGTCAACAGGCGCGCAGCAGAGCTGGTAACTCAGACTGCTCGTAATGGTGGTGGGTTTGTGTTTTACGACTGGTATAGGCAAGGAGATGATGAAGCTAGTAAGAAGCTGTCTTTGGTGAGCCCTGCGAATGACAGGGGTTGGATTTTGATAGCTGGGATATTTCAAGATGAGTTAAATCAACTGTTGGCAAAGCAGCAGAAGAATCTTGATAGTGAACTCCGGCAGAGTAGCGTTAACATGGTTCTGGTACTGACGATCATTGGGTTGCTCGCTATTGTTATTACTCAGTCTTATAGCCGTTGGTTAAAAAGACGATTTCATCGTTATCAAAATAATATCGATAAACAGCAGGCGATGCTGCACCAGACTGCCGAGTCGTTGAAGCTCAGTGGCCTTATTGTGGAGTCAGCCTATGAAGGAATCGCTGTCTGTGATCCGGAAAATCGCATTCTTAAAGTTAACAGTGCCTTTACTCGTATTACTGGATATGAAGAGGCAGAGGTGGTCGGTAATACACCAGGAACTCTTGCTTCAGGACGGCACGATAAAGAATTTTATCTGCAGATGTGGGAGAGGCTGAATACGCAGGGCTTTTGGCGTGGAGAGATCTGGAATAAGCGCAAGAACGGTGAAATATATCCTGAAATCTTATCGATAACGGCATATAAGGATTCTACCGGTAAAGTTCAAAACTATATCGCTATCTTTAATGATATTACCCAGCGGGTAGAGTTCGAACAGCAACTGCGATCTATGGCTGAAACGGACCCGCTGACGGGTCTGGGTAATCGACGCACTCTGATGAGTTGCCTGGACCGTGATTTGGCAGCTGCAGATCGATATGGAACTCCCTACACGGCGCTGCTATTTGTTGATCTTGATCACTTTAAGGCTATCAATGATACCTATGGTCACGATATTGGTGATGCTGTGTTGATTGAAGTGGCAAACTGCCTCAAACGTTGTTTACGTGGTTCTGATCTGGCTTGTCGGATCGGTGGCGATGAGTTTATTGCCGTTGTAAGGCTGCAGTCAGAAGAAGACATCGAACAATTAAGGGCTCTCAGTAGTCGTTTATTGGACGAGTTGATGAAGCCTGTTCAATTGTCAGGTATTGAGATCGAGCTTAGTTGTAGTATCGGTGTTTCGATACGTCAGGAAGCGGGTGAGGATAGTACAAGTCTTGTGAAACGTGCTGATCAGGCGCTCTACCAAGCTAAGCGCCAAGGGCGTGGCAGGGTGGTTTTCTATTCTAATAAGGGTGAAACTAACGTTTTCCCATCCCCTGTTGAGGTTGAAAGCCTCTGACGGCCAGTACAGAAGCCGCCACTGTCACTAGTGCGACAATGATTAACGCCTCACTGTTTCCCTGTTGATACAGTGCAAATCGAATCAGTTCTACCCCGTGACTAAAAGGGTTCCAGGCGCAGACCCAGTAGAGCCATTCGCTGGCTTCACGCATTTTCCATAACGGATAAAGCGCAGAAGAGAGGAAGAACATCGGGAAGATCACGAAGTTCATGACTCCAGCGAAATTCTCTAGCTGCTTTATCCTGGCTGAGATAAATAGCCCTATTGCACTCAGCATCATTGCGACTAGTAGAAAAGCGGGTAACGCAGTGAGGTAACCCCATAGCGGCGCTTCAACCCCC
Source organism: Amphritea sp. (assembly GCA_018067325.1). GTDB lineage: Bacteria > Pseudomonadota > Gammaproteobacteria > Pseudomonadales > Balneatricaceae > Amphritea. The sequence goes on along the minus strand of JAGPUU010000099.1, from coordinate 5 downwards.
CAGAA
>JAGPUU010000095.1 GCA_018067325.1 Amphritea sp. | reverse complement strand
AGATGATCTGCACGAAGAGCAAGAAGTGGTTGATGACATGGTGGATCATGCCAGTAATTAAAAAGCAGTAATGAAAACAAAGCCTGAGCCTAGTGCCGGGCTTCGTGTTTAAAATTAGAACTGGCTTCGGCCGGTTTTTTTGTATCCGGTCTAGGTATAAGGGTATACCCGTATTTGTTGTTGCATTCAGATAGGAGTGATGGAACACTGTTGCCTATTTTGAAGAGGACAAGCTGATATGACGATTAACTGTTTTGGTGTGGTGGGTGCAGGTCAAATGGGCGGTGGTATTGCCCAGGTTGCAGCATGCTCTGGTTTTGATGTTGTACTTTATGATCTCAACGATGCAGCGTTAACGCGTGGAGTGGGAGCGATTAGTGCCAGCCTGGCGCGGATGGTGAAAAAAGAGAAGCTGACCCAGGACGAAATGAACAAGGCCTTAGCCCGGATAAAGCAAACCACCGATATGGCCGATATGGCCCCTGTCGATATTGTGGTTGAGGCGGCCAGTGAAGATGAAGAAATTAAAAAGAGTATCTTCCGGCAGTTGGATGACGTTTGTCAGCCAAATGCTATTCTTGCGACTAATACATCATCAATTTCAATTACCCGCTTAGCGGCGGTCACATCCCGTCCGGGACAGGTGATCGGAATGCACTTTATGAATCCAGTGCCGATGATGCAGCTGGTAGAAATTATCCGCGCACTGCAGACAGATGAGGAGGTCTTCAACACTGTTAAGCAGTTGTCACTAAATATGAGTAAAGTCCCGGTAGACGTGAAAGATGCGCCGGGCTTTGTTTCTAACCGAATCCTCATGCCGATGATCAACGAAGCGGTCTTCTGTCGCTATGAAAACCTGGCGTCTGCTGAAGAGATCGATACTGTGATGAAGCTGGGGATGAGCCACCCGATGGGACCGCTGGCACTGGCGGATCTGATCGGTCTGGATACCTGTCTGAGTATTATGGAAGTGCTCTACGATAACTTTAAAGACTCTAAGTACCGACCTTGTCCGTTGCTGGTACAGATGGTAGATGCGGGTTATCTGGGACGTAAAAGTGGTCGGGGCTTCTATCACTACGAGTGATTTTAAATATAAACATACAGCCCCGTGAAGGGGCTGTTTTTCAGATAGGTGTCTCTCTGTTTACTTAGCGAAGGTCCTTCTTATATTCTCTTGGTCTATTTGCTTGGCGTATTGTGTAATCGCCGTCTTGACTGCTTGATTGGTCATCAGTTCCTGCATCGCTACTTTACCCACAAACTCGAAGGCTTTTTTTATTGCTTGAGGATCTGATTGTTGGGCTGTTTTGACTTCGTTTGTACAGTCTTCAACAAATAACCGAGTTATTAATGCCGCCACAAAGCTATCTGATGCTGATATATCTTCAGCAGAAATGTTCGCGTAGGACTGTAATTCCGGGTGGGAAGCCATAGAAAAAAACATCCACTTAGCCAAAGATTTCTTCTCCTTCCCGTTTAGAGAGTCAACGAAACAGGTGCCAAGATTTTCAGCATTGGCATTTGCTGGGATCAAAAAAAACATAGAGCAACAGAGCGTTAAGAGGAGGGTAAGTATTCTACTTTTCAATGTAAAAACTCCTGCTTTTATGAATCTAAAAGCGTGTAGTAAAAACCTGGGATTCAGAAACTGAAAATAAAGAAGGTTTACCTGAGTTTTGAGTTAGCCTCTCAAAGACTCAGCATACCTGCTCAAACTTTATTTAGAAAGATAGCGGATCCCGTTTTCCAACCCTTCCAGTGTCAGAGGATACATCTTGTTATCCATAATGCTTTTTATCATCTGGGTGCTGGCGGTATAGTCCCAGTATCGGTGGTGACTGGGGTTTAGCCAGATCGCTTTATCCCAGGTGTTCAGTATTCGTCTCATCCAGACTTCCCCGCTTTCGGGGTTGCGGTGTTCAACGCTGCCATAGCGCTCGGTTACTTCGTAGGGTGCCATAGAGGCATCACCAACGAAGATGATGCGGTAATCCCGGCCGTAGGTATGTATCAGATCAACGGTGTCGATATGTTCGTTCCAGCGGCGCTTGTTATCCTTCCATACCCGCTCGTAGACGCAGTTATGGAAGTAAAAGTATTCAAGATGCTTGAACTCAGACCGGGCGGCGGAGAATATCTGTTCACACTGTTTGATATAGGGGTCCATCGATCCGCCGACATCGAAGAACAGAAGTACCTTGGCGGCGTTGTGACGCTCTGGCACCATCTTCAAGTCCAGCAGGCCGGCATTATTGGCGGTGGAACGGATGGTATCATCCAGATCCAGCTCTTCGGCGGCACCGGTACGGGCAAACTTACGTAGTTTACGCAGGGCGATTTTGAGGTTGCGGGTGCCCAGTTCGACTTTGTCATCCAGGTCGCGGAACTGGCGTTTCTCCCATACCTTTACCGCTCTTTTGTGTTTGCTTTCTCCACCGATGCGAACGCCTTCAGGATTGTAGCCGCTGTGGCCAAACGGTGAGGTGCCTCCGGTGCCTATCCATTTACTGCCGCCAGCATGACGCTTTTTCTGTTCTTCAAAGCGCTGCGCCAGGGTTTCCATCAGCTTATCCAGGCCGCCCAGTTTTTCTATCTCGGCTTTGTCCTCGTCGCTAAGATTGCGGATGAAATCAGATTCTAGCCATTGCTCAGGAATCAAGTTGTCAAAGGGGTCAGGCAGTTCTGCCAGGCCTTTAAAATAGTGGCCAAAGGCGAGATCAAAGCGGTCGAAATATTTTTCATCTTTGACCAGACAGGTGCGAGCCAACAGGTAGAAATCATCCCAGCAGGCAAACGCCAGATGTTTTTCCAGTGCTTCCAGCAGGGTTAGAAGCTCTTTAATCGAGACCGGTACCTGAGCCTTGCGCAGGATGTAAAAGAAGTCGACTAGCATAGGCTGATCCGTTTAACGTTGTTCGCGGCGGGCCATAAAGGCCAGTCGCTGCAGCATATGTACATCCTGCTCGTTTTTCAGCAGAGCGCCATACAAAGGAGGAATCGCATCACTGCTATCCCGGTTCTGCAGCAGATCGACCGGGATGTTATCGGCCAGTAGCAGTTTCAGCCAGTCGATCAGTTCAGAGGTGGAAGGCTTCTTCTTCAGACCGTTGATCTCCCGAACCTGGAAGAATATCTCCAGCGCTTCGTTAACCAGGTTTTTCTGAATATCGGGAAAGTGTACATCCACAATCTGCTTCATGGTTTCGGCACTGGGGAAGTTTATATAATGGAAGAAGCAGCGGCGCAGGAAAGCATCTGGCAGCTCTTTTTCATTATTACTGGTAATGATAATGATCGGGCGGTGTTTAGCGACCACTCTCTGACTGGTTTCGTAGACGCTGAATTCCATCTTATCTAGTTCGACCAGTAGATCGTTGGGGAATTCGATATCCGCTTTATCGATCTCGTCGATCAGCAAAACTACTTGCTCATCAGCATCGAAGGCTTCCCATAGCATCCCTTTGCGGATGTAGTTTGCAATGTCATGCACTCGATCATCACCGAGTTGAGAGTCTCGTAGTCTTGAGACTGCATCATATTCGTACAGACCCTGCTGGGCTTTAGTGGTCGATTTAATATGCCAGCGCAACAGTTTCATACCGAAGGCCGAAGAAACCTCTTCAGCCAGCATGGTTTTGCCGGTACCTGGTTCGCCTTTGATCAGCAGGGGGCGTTGCAGGGTGGCTGCGGCGTTCACTGCCATTCGCAAATCATCGGTGGCGACGTAGCGCTCGGTACCTTCAAACTTCATCTGACTAACCTCTGAAGAAACTGTTAACAAAGAGGCTTATCTTAGCAGAAAAGAGCGATTGAAATAGGGTTAAGAAATTGACCTAATCGGACATTATTCGGTCGGTATGACTTTTATGGGAGGCGGACCTCAGTGTTG
>JAGPUU010000094.1 GCA_018067325.1 Amphritea sp. | reverse complement strand
GATGATTATGATCCGATGGCTGAAATAAAACTTAAAGCTATGATGGAGGCCTTAAGCTCGGCACCTGTAGTGCAAGAGATGGATGGAAAGATGATCCGTATCCCGGGTTTTGTGGTGCCATTGGTGGAAGAGGGCTTGAAGGTCACAGAGTTTTTTTTAGTACCTTATTTTGGCGCCTGTATTCATGTTCCACCACCTCCCTCTAATCAAATGTTGTATGTTACCTTTGAGCCCGGTACCAACGTGGAAAATCTTTATGATGCCATTTGGATTACTGGCAAACTCAGTGTAGATAGAGTGTCAAATGACTTAGGTGCTGCGGGGTATAAAGTTGAGGCGTTTAAGATTGAGCCTTATGAGAAGTAAGTGACTGATATTCCAATTTGTTGTGATTTGAATTCTGTTTAAGATAGCGAAGCGGTTAGGTTTTGTGCATAATACCCTACTATAATGGTTGGTTATTGTTTTTATTCGTTATACTGCATAAATGAGCTACAGGCTAAGGTGTTATTCAGATGCAAAATATTAAGAACATTGTTGCGGTCGCATCCGGTAAAGGGGGTGTGGGTAAATCTACTACGACGGTCAATCTAGCGCTGGCTATGGCTGCTGAGGGTTACCGCGTCGGCGTTCTGGATGCTGATATTTATGGCCCGAGTATGGGGGCGATGCTGGGTGTTGCTCAGACAACCCGACCCGAACCCTATGGCGAGAATGGCATGATGCCGATTATCGCGCATGGTCTGGAGGTGATGTCGATCGCTTTTCTGATTGATGATACCCAGCCGATGGTCTGGCGTGGGCCTATGGCCAGCGGAGCGCTGCAGCAGTTGATCACGCAGACTCATTGGAGTGATTTGGACTATCTGTTTGTTGATATGCCGCCGGGTACCGGTGATATACAACTGACGATTTCTCAGAAGGTGCCGGTCAGTGGTGCAGTGATTGTTACGACGCCTCAGGATATTGCTTTGTTGGATGCCCGCAAGGGGATCGAAATGTTCCGTAAGGTTGATATTCCTGTGTTGGGTATTGTTGAAAATATGAGTGTGCATATTTGTAGCAATTGTGGACATTCGGAAGCTATTTTTGGTAGCGGTGGTGGTGAGGAATTGTCTAATACCTATGAAGCTCCTTTGGTTGGGCAGCTACCGCTGAAGCTGGCAATTCGTGAAGCGGTAGACAGTGGTAAGCCTACGCTGGTGGCTGACCCTCAGGGGACGGAGTCTGGGATTTATCGTTCAATAGCGCGACAGTTGGCTGAAACACTGAAAAAGGCTGATGGGGTGAAGTCTGCGATGCCGAATATTTCTATCAGCCAGGACTAGGGTAGAGGGTCCGTCAAATCTGTTAGTAGGTAGGGGTTATGCCAGGGCTAAGGAGCTTGTTCATGCCTTCCTTGTTATCGTTACCTGAAGCCGCATTTTTTTTGTAAAAATGCGGCTTTTTATTGGCAAAAAAGATATTATGTGCGACCGCAAAAAACAACATTAAACTGGAACTGAAAAGATGGGTATCAAATCAGACAGCTGGATTCGCCGTACTTCAATTGAAAAGGGCATGATCGAACCGTTTGAGCCGGGTCAGGTGCGTCATCGAGGCGATGAGAAGCTGATCTCCTATGGTACATCCAGTTATGGTTATGATGTTCGTTGTGCCAATGAATTCAAGATCTTCACTAACATTAACTCCTCGATAGTTGATCCTAAAAATTTCGACGACGGTAGTTTTGTTGATGTTAAGTCGGATGTTTGTATTATCCCGCCAAACTCTTTTGCTTTAGCTCGTACCGTTGAGTATTTCCGTATTCCCCGTGACGTACTGACTATTTGCCTGGGTAAGAGTACCTATGCTCGCTGTGGCATTATCGTCAATGTGACGCCTCTTGAGCCAGAATGGGAAGGGCATGTGACATTGGAATTTTCCAACACGACGCCGTTACCGGCGAAAATATATGCCAATGAAGGTGTTGCTCAGATGCTGTTCCTGGGAGCTGATGAAGTGTGTGAAACTTCCTATAAAGACCGTGATGGAAAATATCAGGGACAAACCGGAGTGGTTGTTCCTCGCACATGATAGAAGCTCGTAAAAAAATTCTCAGTTTCTGGCAGCAGGTAGAGCAAACAATCGATAAGTTGCTGACCAGCGAGTCAGAAAACCAGTTCGATGATGAATCTCTGTTACTCGAATACAGCAAAAGCCTGAGAAGTATCGATACCAACCTGACTTTTCATTTCGAACGGGATGAGGGGGAGGGTGGTGTAGAGATGATATTCGGTTGTGACGGTTATCCTGAGTCTATTAGTTCAGTTTTGAGTCTGGTAGGTGCTGCCCCAGATATTGGTGGTATCAGCTTCGTTGCTTTTAATCATCGCTATGATCCGGTGCCGGCAACGGTTAATTTCGGGGATGAGCAGTTCGAACTGGAAGAGTTTTGGTTTGGCTATCGCATTGAAGATGGTCGTTATCATCTTGATATCTATATGCACGACCTGCCAGACTCCCTGGATATGGAGCCGCGTATCGAAGCGGTAATGATCTATCTGGATGCTTTAATCGGCGAATACGACCTTATGACCCGGGTGACCACCCTGGACTGGTATGCTCTGCCGGTAGACCCGATAGATTTTGTCTTGCAGCCCCTATCGGAGCTGAGAAACTGCTTTGATCAGCAACGACATCAGATTAGCCCGATCGGACTAACCTATCACTGAGAAGACTGTTTCAGTTATCAGACAGAATATAGATGCTACCCTCATCGTCATCTTCGCCTGTGTATCTGCACAAGAATATCTGACTAAACATGGCCGTTCCTCTTATTGTATATCTCACCAGAGGTCTGGAATCTATGCCCATTTTGAAGATTTCCGCCTCTATTTACTGCTTCGGCTGAGATAGTTCAAACATTAGTATAGGTTATCTATTAGTTAGGTATTGGCGGATTTTAGGGTAAATCAGCTAAAGTTATATGGAATGAGTTGCGCTACAGCGTGGAGATAGTTATGAGCCAGATACTAACGACATTGATTGAACAGGTAAGAGCCGACTACCTGGCTCAGGTGGAGAAGGACAATGGACGTTTCCCTTATACGGCCGCTGAGAAAATCTGTAATGAACGGCTTTACCTGAGCGCAGACAAATTGGCGCCCGTCGTTGCTGAAGATTCGACACTGTTGGCTGCTCGCGGGGGCAGTCTTATTGCCTCAGATAAAGAGCGGGATAATCCAAGTGTTGGCATGATTATCAGTGCTAATATTGCAGCGGCAATGATGGAGGGGTTGATTGATGTGGCTTTGGAGCGTGACTGGTTGACCTTGGATAATGAAGGTCGGTTGGTGCTTGAGGCTGAAGAGCTGGCACTTCCTGAGCCCAGCGCGACTGAAGTAGATTATAGTGAGTCAGAGACCGCTCGTGAGCATCTTACTGCACGGGGGATCAGTCATCTGACACGGCTGCTGAATGGTGCTGAGTCAGCCTATCTCGAGCTGCTTTCAGTGGAACAGCCGAACGCCTATGCTTTAGCGCTTCAGGTTGCTGCTGAGCACACGCTATTTGCGCCGGATGACATTGCACCACTGGTGGCTGAAAATCCATTGCTGCTAGGACTGCGGGCAGACGATATAGTTGATCAGGAGCTGTTCGACGGTGACGCGCCTGCTGGAATGATTATTAGCGCTCATCTGACGCAGATGATCATATCGCAGTTGCTCGAATTGGCGGTAGAACAGGGGTTGTTAGGTAGTGATAGTAGCGGCCATCCACTTCTGCCTGAAGATGCTTCTGCGCCAATAATTCACTAAGTTTCAATTGGCGTTGCTGATCGGGCACGCCAATTTCTTTCTATTCCTCCTGCTGTGCCCGGTTCAGCTCCCCGATATCTAGCAGAGGGGCGGCGTCCAGATGCTGTGCGTTAAGCATGAATGCGATCCGTTCCAGACTGGATACAACCATCGATTGCTCCCAGTTCTGCATATCTTCAAAGTTCCGGACAAAAATATCCTGCTGCGATGTTGGGGCACCTTTCATCAGTACCATCCCTTTAT
>JAGPUU010000078.1 GCA_018067325.1 Amphritea sp. | reverse complement strand
CTAAATAAAAAAAGATGTTTTCAAAGGGTTGATTGAGATATCTCAAGAAATGGGGCAGTTCTTCGGCAAAAGACTGGCTTCGAATATAAGGCCTAACATTTCGACACAGGGTAATGTTGTAATCATATCGAAATAGTATCTGAAGCCATAGCTGGGGCGGCAGCTAGTTGTTTTTTGTAGCTGCGTTAGCATGCCCTCTGGGTGTGGTAGGGATAGAAGTTACGGCAAAGGTTTATATATGGAAAATTTTTATTATCGCAGTACCTCTTTAGCTGCCCATAAAAGGAAGCTAAAACTGCGATGAGAACCCGGCTGCATCGTTCCCTCAGGCAGTATCCAACTTTCATTACCCTTGTGTGATCCATTGAAAACTTTTAAGGCTCTGTTACACAGAGGGGGATAAGGTCCTATGAGATTTTTTTGGTCCTTAATTTTTCACTCACCTAACTTGTTTTTTGAAAATTTAAAAATAGGAAAAAATCTTATATAAAAGCTGCTAATTCACTGTATTGTAAGTGCGTTTTTTAAATACATCAGGGAACAGATATATGAAGAAGCCATTTTTATTTTTTGGAATTATTGCGGTTCTGACTCCTGCTATTGCCAGTGCGGGAGGTGGTTATTTGGGAGCCTCCTATGGGCAGGTCGAATATAACTTATCTAGTACAGAGATAGCCGGTCTCAACGCTATTGGGCGTTCTGTCTTAGATGATAGTGACCAGGGATTCAAGGTTTTTGGTGGATACCGCTATAACAAAAACATTGCTGTTGAAGTCTCCTATGCAAATCTCGGTGACCTTGAAGTTTCGGATATTTCTCTTGGTGGAGTTAGGTCGGAAACAAGTGGGTATAGCTTGTCTGCAGTGGGACTACTTCCGGTAACAGAACAAATTGATCTATTTGCAAAAGCTGGGGCATTCATCTGGAGTGTTGATGGCTATTCCAACGCTGCAAGAATGAGAGGAAATGATGGTTCTGACATGACCTATGGTATCGGTACTGCTTATACTTTTGGTCTTGTGACTCTTCGTGCAGAAGTGGAACGTTTCGAGATCGGTTCAAATAATATTGATATGGTTTCTGCAGGTCTTTCGCTAAACTTCTAAATTGTCAGTAAGGCATTCCATATTACCCATGGTATGCCTTCTTTTATTCGTCTTGAATTCTAACTGAACCACACTTTCACAGATCTCGCGCGTTCTTTATTGTTCTAAAATGATCTGTGTAGGGACGGTGCAGGTAACTGGCTGTTCTAGCATGTCTTGTCTATAAGAGCTAAGCTCTGAACAAGGCTTAAGGAAGAGTGTTAAGGAAGCTATGCAAAAAATACTTCAGTATATTCTTCCATTCGAGTTGCCGCGGACATTTACAGATAAGACATTCAATGATCTTTATGACGAGTGGGATAAACCCTCCCGGCAGATTCAGATTTCAGTAATAAGTTGCTTAACTGCGCTGCTATACGTTGCCTTTACCTTTATTGACAAATCTTCCTGGGCACCTGAGTACGTCCAAGTATTAATGCTGAAAAGTCATCTGTTAATTATCGCTCCCATGATGCTTACTATTAGTTTTTTGGCATATAAAAAGCGATTCTACAACACTGTTATGGTGATGCTCGCTATATCCCCAGTTATAGCGATGCTAAGTCACGCTTATATCGCTAGTAAGCTTACCAATATCCCGCCGTTTCTAGCGGAAGGCTATCTGTGTGTGTTTTGGATCTTTATCGTTTCGGGTATGACCTTTAGGTATGCGTTAGTCAGTGCGATTTTATCATCTGTTATTTTGCTTTTATCCGCCTTTTATTATATGAATCTGGCTGGTACCTATGCCATACATGCTTTTTGGGTTTTTTGTAGTTTCTCTTTTGGCTGCCTCGGTGCCTTGATATTTGATAGATCGAGAAAAGCTATCTTTATGGGGCAGCAAGAATTGCATCGCCTGGCAATTACTGACCCTTTAACTGGTGTATTTAACCGTAATCACTTGGATAACGTCCTTTCTCAAGAAGTTGGGCGGTGTCTTCGATACAACCAAATTTTTGGTCTCTTGATCATAGATATTGATAAATTTAAAAGTGTAAACGATACATTCGGCCATGCTACTGGTGATAAGGTTTTACAAAAGACTGCTCAGGTGTTGTCACAATCTATACGTGAAAATGACACGTTGATAAGGTGGGGAGGAGAGGAGTTTATTGTTATTGCCCTTGAAGTCGATGAGCTAAACCTTCTCCAGCTTTGTGAAAAACTACGGGGAAAGATTGAAAATGAGGGTTATGCTACAGCAGGTAAGATTACTGTAAGTATTGGTACAACGTTGTTTAGAAAAAATGATACCAAGGAAGCGCTGATTTCTCGGGCCGATAAGGCACTTTATGAAGCAAAAGAAAAAGGTCGAAACATTACTGTTTACACATAGTTAATTTATTGACCTTCTTTGAATGCAATATGTCTTGGCGCCAATAGCGCTGATATTTCCTAATTACTCAAAATCATACATTCACTAATTTTTCTCTCTCTTAACTGTTTTAAAATGATCTGTGTAGGTTAGTCATAATTAGAGGATAGAGCGTTGTCAGATTTTACGCTTCACGTGACTAATTAGGGGGGGATTGACTGAACTCGTACCAGCTTGTGGTGTTGTGAAAGAACAACATATTAATCAGATTGATTCCCAATGTGCGGCAATACGTTGTGCCAAGTCTTCGCGCGCGGCTAGATTTTTTAGATTAGCTAGCGAGTTTTCAATAGAATTATTTAGGTCAGGCTGCTTGATTTTCAAATCTACCTTGGCTTTGAAGAGAGACTTACCTAATGGGTGATTAACTTTCATTGTTAGGGCAATGAGTCGATTTTTGAGTGCTTCAGGGCGTTCAGTTACTGACTGCAACAGTTCTATTGCCTCATTAGTGTGTCCTTGCTGATCCAGACAATTTGATAGCGCTATGGCTATTCCAGAGTGTTTTGGATGATTGGGCCTCGCTTGTTGCAGGAGATTCGTCGCTTTCTTATAGCGTCCTTGTATAAGCCATAGGGCTGAAAGCCTCATATGGAATATAGGATTGTTGCTGTTGAGGTTGATAGCGTGTTGGTAGCAATGCTCAGCCCCCGCGTAGTCTAGTTCTGCTTTGTAGCAATCACCTAACAACATGTAGACAAAAGGAGGGCAACGACCACTGATCATCATCTGAATCAGAGAGTTTTTCGCCCCTATAGCATCTCCGCGACTTAATTGTGCACGGGCTAGTTTCTCCCATGCGATGCCTGAAAATCGGGCTTCTTTCTGAATCTCTCTTTGTACTTCGTCTGCGTTCAAGGGTAATTTTGGATCACTGGCCAGGGCTATTAATTGTTCCTGAAAATCTCTAGAGAGTGGTCCCGGATTTTTCGAGTTTTCAACCTGCTTCGATTTCACTATTCTTAGTAGGTTATGTGTGGTTTTACTGCTCTTGGAATCGGTTTCATCTATCCAATTCGGGCTTTCATCTTTGGTCTTGTGCTTTATGTGTTGAATTAGATTACTCCAGAGGGTTTCGAGTTCAATTAGCAAGGAGCCAGGAAGCATGTGTTGGAGGCTGACATTAGCGCTGTCGTGGCTGAGGCTGTGGCGAATTGGAGATGGCGTAGCTGTATCCAATTCAAGATTGAAGAAACTGTTTACTTCTTTTATTAGAGGAAGACCTTCTAATAGTGAGCGATGGGACACTACTAAGCATTGATTGGGTGATTCTTCGAGTAGAGATAGAATACGTCGGTGTGAGGCTAGCCACATGCGAGCTGCTTGCTCGGGTGATTGCCAAAAACTAAGATCTAATCTGTTGTTACCCTCTCCAAGCGCCAAGTTTCGACTATGTCGATGCCAGAGTGATTGAATGCTCCCGCTCCAGTGTCTTAATATTACTAAATAGCGACCCTGCTTATTTAGTAACTGCTGCCATGCTGGCAGGAATAAGCAAATCCTTGGGTCTTTAACTCCCCAGAGGCCGTTAGAAGTATCTTGTCGGTGCTTCATATAGCGTGACAGCAAATCTGTTCGCATCAGCGGATCAAAATTAGATTCATCATGGTAGCGCCAGTCTGTTTCATTAAGAGCTAATATTCGGTCATGGAGATTAACCAGCGGCATGTCTTCAAAGTGGCCATCTGGATTTGAAATTGCTGGAGGCATCAAGTCTGTTCCCATGTTGAGGCCTGCACAGTGCAGCCATTGGGCTGCTGTTGATGACAATGAACGATGGAAAGCTACAATCAGAAACATTAGGAAGATCGCTTTATAGGTGTAATTGCTTCTTGGGTCTGGAGTTATTTAGTTATTAATTATGTTTTGCATAAGAAAGTCAACGTGCCGAGTATATTTTAAAAACATGTTCAATTGAGCCAAGGTAATATTTAAAACTTTCTTCTAATGTTTCGATTTCCACTTAGTTTCAGTAAATCAAAGTAATAGCCTTCAGCGTCACTCTGCACTAATACTCAAAATCACACCTTCGCAGACCCTGTGCTCTCCTTAGTGCTTTAAAATGATCTGTGTAGGTTAGTCATAATCAGAGGATAGAACGTTGTCAGATTTTACGCCTCATGGAACGGATGAGTGGGTTGAGATGATCGGTGAGCATGAGCTGCCGGCGTTGTGTTCTACTATCCGCGAGATTGAGAAGCTTTCTAAAGATGATACTTCCTCATTGGCTAAACTGGGCCAGACGGTTCTTCATGATCATGCTTTAACGTCTTCTATTCTTAAAGTCGCTAACAGCGCCGGCTATATGGGGCGCAATCCAGTGACGACGGTTAGTCGGGCGTCGGTAGTGCTGGGGCTGACCCGGATTAAGAATATCTGTATCACCGCAAAATTGCTGAATAGTTTGTTAAAGAATCGAAAGCTGACCCCCGGGGTTTATGAGCGTTTGTTGAAGCTGATGGCGCAGTCCTTTCATGCGGGAATGATCGCTAAGTTGATGATGCAGGATTATGAGGAGGATGTTCAGGAAGAAACTTTTATTGCGGCTTTGCTCAATCGTTTTGGTGAGAGTGCCTTCTGGAGTATGGGGGGGCGGATAACGGTTGAGTTGGATAAGGCGTTGCGACAAAAACAGGTCACCCGGCCTGAAGAGGCATCTCATATTGTTCGTCAGACGCTGGGTACGACTTTCGAAGAGATGAGTCTGGGGTTAGCCAGTTCATGGAATATGGGCACTGTGCTGATCAGTTCACTCGAAGAGCCTGAGCTACGCACACCCGAGCTGCGGTCGGTGAGTCTGGCGGTTCACTTGAGTGATACTCTGGCAAACCCAAAATACAACCGTGCAGAGCTGGAAAAGTTACTGACCGAGGCTG
>JAGPUU010000077.1 GCA_018067325.1 Amphritea sp. | reverse complement strand
ATCTAGATAAAAAAGAAGCGACTCAAATATTCCCACCAAAATCCAACTGACGCCAGGCTTCATAGACCATTACAGCCACGGTATTGGAAAGATTCAAACTCCGGCTATCAGCATTCATCGGTAACCTAAGACGCTGATCCGCTGGCAGACTATCAAGGACCTCCCCCGGTAATCCACGGGTCTCCGGACCAAACAGCAGCACATCTCCTGCCGAAAAGGCCACGCTCGAGTAGTTTTGGCTGCCTTTTGTCGTCAGCGCCCAAACCTTGCCTTGATCAAGCTCTGTCAGACAACTATCCAGGTCTGCGTAGCGCTTTACCTGAGCAAACTCATGGTAGTCCAATCCGGCACGTCTCAATTTCTTGTCATCGAAATCAAAGCCGAGCGGTTCAATCAAATGCAACTGAAAACCAGTGTTGGCACAGAGGCGTATGATATTTCCGGTGTTAGGTGGTATTTCGGGTTGGTACAGCACAACATGAAGCATAAAAAAATCCCTGACTCTCACGAGGCAGGGATTATAGCTGAAACAGAGGCAAGATTACTCCTCTAACGTTTCCGGGACACTATCCATTCCCAGTTCTTTAATTTTGCGGGTCAATGTATTTCGGCCCCAGCCAAGCAGCAGAGAGGCATCCCTGCGACGACCAGCCGTCTGTTTTAGAGCGGCTTCGATCATGATCTTTTCAAATGTCGGAACTGCGGTATCCAGTATTCCGGAACACCCCTGCTGAAGCTGCTGTTCTGCCCAGTTTCGTAGCGCTTTCTCCCAGTTAGACGTAATAACTTGCTCGTCTCCGGTTTGCTCCAGTAACTCCGGCGGCAGATCGTTGATCAAAACTTCCCGACCTGACGCCATTACCGTCAACCAACGGCAAGTATTTTCAAGCTGACGGACATTACCCCGCCACGGCAAACCACAGATAAACTCTTCCGTATCCGGATGTAATAATTTCGACTCAACATTCAACTCTTCAGCTGAGGTCTGAAGAAAGTGGCGAGTCAAACGCGGGATATCTTCCCGACGCTCAGCCAATTTTGGGATATGAATTCTGATGACATTGAGACGATGAAAAAGGTCTTCACGGAAGCGCCCTTCCTGTACCAATTTTTCCAGATCCTGGTGGGTTGCCGCAATAATCCGCACATCCACTTTAACCGAAGTATGCCCACCGACTCGATAAAACTCCCCTTCCGCTAACACACGTAACAAACGGGTCTGGGTATCTGCGGGCATATCCCCAATTTCATCAAGAAAGAGCGTACCACCATCAGCCTGTTCAAAACGCCCCGGGCGAGCAGCCGCCGCACCGGTAAAAGCCCCTTTTTCATGACCAAACAGTTCTGACTCAATCAAATCTTTAGGAATCGCCGCCATATTCAACGGAATAAAAGGCGCTGCTGAACGAGGACTGTGCTGATGTAACGCATTTGCAACCAGCTCTTTACCGGTACCAGAGTCACCATTTATCAATACCGTTATGTTTGACTGAGACAGGCGCCCAATGGCCCGGAACACCTCTTGCATTGCAGGTGCTTCGCCGATAATTTCTGTTTCAGCTTCAGGCTCTTCAGCGCGCTGTTCCTGCTGTTCACGGGCATGCTCAACAGCTCGAAGCACAAGCGCAGAAGCCTCATCAATATCAAAAGGCTTTGGCAGGTATTCAAAAGCACCACCTTTATAAGAAGCGACAGCACTGTCCAGATCAGAGTGAGCCGTCATAATAATGATAGGTAGCTCAGGATGTTCATCAGTCACCCGCTCTAAAAGCTCAAGACCATCAATACCTGGCATACGAATATCACTGACGACTACATCAGGCACCTCACGCTGAAGCTGCTGCAGCATACTATCGCCACTCTCGAACAGTGTGACTTTGACACCCTCTCTGGACAGCGCTTTATCCATCACCCAGCGAATAGAACGATCATCATCTACAATCCATACAGATGCAGCCTTAGTCATCATTATTGCTCCAGGGGTATTAGAAGTTGAAAACAGGTTTTACCGGGCAAGCTATCGCATTCAATCAGACCCCGGTGTTGCGCCAATACAGATTGCGCAATAGATAATCCAAGCCCAGTACCCGCAGCACGACCACTCACCATTGGATAAAATATTTTTTGCAGAATATCTTCAGGAATTCCCGGTCCGTTATCCGTAATCTCAACACAGCAAACCAGGCGATGCATCTCTGCGCCCAAGGTCAAATTTCTTACGACACGGGTACGTAGGAGTATCTGTGGATCTTCAGTACTCGCTTCCTGCAATGCCTGCATACTATTGCGAATAATATTCAGCACCGCCTGGATTAACTGTTCGCGATCACCCATAAATTCAGGCAGGCTGGGATCATAATCTCGCCGCATGACGATATCACCACCGGTCTCAGCACTTACAAGACTACTGACATGCTCCAGAATCGCATGAATATTCACCTCTTCCAGACGCGGCATCTTGTGAGGCCCTAGTAACCTATCAACCAGATTGCGGAGTCGGTCAGCCTCTTCGATAATTACCCGGGTATATTCATGCAAAGCCTCATCGGGCAACTCTCGCTCGAGTAACTGCGCAGCACCACGCAAACCACCCAACGGGTTTTTAATCTCATGAGCCAATCCACGTACGAGAGAAATAACAGTCTCATGGTTGCTAAGTAATTCTTCTTCTCTGGAGATTCTAATCAGCCGATCCCGAGGAGTCAGCTCAATCAAAACCAGGCGGCCATATTTCTGAGGCATAGGATTCACACTATAATCAATAGTGATTTCCTTTCCTGCCAAAGTCACCAGCTTAGCTTCACGCTTAGTAAAAGGATGACCCTTTTCCAACGCTCCAGCCAGAGCGTTATGATCATCATCGACCATAAACCACTCATCGAAAGGCAACTGCCGTAACCGTCGCGCACTGGCTTCCAATAACATCTCTGCTGATGGATTCATATACACCAACTCAAGCTGACCATTCACCAGAACAGTCGCAGTCGCCAGGTTATCCAGTATGTGTTTATGCAGTTCCAGTGTATTCATTTATGACCCTAGATCTCAAGAAAGCGGACATCCCTGTTTTCTTTCCAGAAAAGTAACAATTAACTAGTATTAGCAAGAAGCAAACCAACTCAGTAAAAATCAATAAATAAGCACCGTTTCGGGGATCTATAGC
>JAGPUU010000069.1 GCA_018067325.1 Amphritea sp. | reverse complement strand
TCCACCACTGAGAACATCGAAAACGCTGCCAGTTTGATCAAAGCACTACAGAAACGCTGGAAAGAAGCTGGCAACACCTTTCATAACGTGGAACGTGAGCTCTGGCCTGAATTCCGCCAAGCCTGTAACCTGGTATTTGATAATCTGAATAAAGAGAAGCAGACACAGAAGCAGACTCCGGATGCTGCCAGCGCTAACAAACAACATGACCAGGCGCTAACCCGCCGAATCGAGCTCTGCGATCAGCTGGAAAACCTGATTCAGAACGGTACGCTGGACCAATTGGCTCTTGATGAAATTCAGTCTGCATGGGAACAGTCTGACCGCACATCCTCGCACTTTGAACCGCTGATATATAGCCGCTATGAAATGCTACTCGAGTTCATATCTGGAAGAATTGAGATAGAACAGCTGCTTGAAGTAACCGAGACAGCCCTACGACAGCTCTGTATCAGACTTGAAATACTCTTAGGTCAGGAGTCTCCTGAACAAGATCAGTCTCTGCGAATGGAATACCAGATGGATCGATTGCAGAAGGCCCTTGAGCAACGGGAAAAGTCCGCCAATGCTAACGAATTGAAGAAGCTAGAACTGGAGTGGCTATGCCATCCATTTACACTGCAACACGAAGCACTTCAGATTCGCTTTTACAGTAACTTGCAGCAGGTGAGCTAAAAAACCGAAAGGTCATCCACCGAGCTTGGCAGGGTTAAAATTGAGCCCTTATCTTAAGCATAAAAAAAAACCCGCATAAGCGGGTTTTTTTTGGCTGATATCTCAGCTTAAGACATGTGCTGACCACCGTTGATCGAGAAGTCAGAACCGGTCACATAGCCACAATCACCGCTAGCTAAGTATGAAACCGCTTTACCGATCTCTTCAGGCTCGCCTAAACGACCTACTGGCACCTGACGAACAATCTTCTGCAGAACCTCTTCAGGAATCTTTTTAACCATCGGAGTAAGAACATAACCAGGCGATACCGTGTTAACGGTTATACCTTTAGCAGCCACTTCTTGAGCCAATGCTTTAGTGAAACCATGAATACCTGCTTTAGCTGCAGAATAGTTACACTGACCAAACTGACCTTTCTGTGCGTTTACAGAAGAGATATTGATAACCCGGCCCCAGTTTTTCTCCAACATTGGATTAATAACCAGACGAGTCATATGGAACATTGAGTCCAGGTTGGCGGAAAGTACTTCACTCCACTGTTCCCAGGTCATCTTACGGAAAGTACCATCACGGGTTATACCCGCATTGTTAATCAGAATATCAACGCTGCCACCGGCTACTTCTTCAACCGTTTTAATACATGCAGCACATGATTCTTCGTCTGTCACATCACCATAGGCTACCAGAATATCGTAACCATCAGCTTTCTGCTCTTCCTGCCAAGCTTTAGCCTTTTCATGCTTACCACCAGAGTTATAACCAGCGACAACTTTTACACCTGAATCAGCTAATGCGCGACAAATTGCAGTACCAATACCGCCTGTACCGCCAGTAACCAGAGCAATTTTCTGTGTCATGCTCACTTCCTCTTTGCTTTTTGAGATTTGTTGTTTTGAATTGTTATTATTTTCTTTTTATATTTTTTTACTAACCAAATCATATAACCAAAGCCACTGAGTAGTAATATGACTTTCGTTGAGTAATTTCTAATTTCATTGAGTAATATTTAATTAGTAAATTAAGGCTACTTTTCACCTGTGACAAAGTAAAGACAAAAAAGAACTTATTTTTTCTAGTCTCTAAATACGCTCAAGGTGGCGTCTCATCCACATAAACGCCATTGCTGCAGTGCACATATTTGCAATTACAAAGCCAATGAACATCCCCTGTAAACCACCTAGATAGTTACCGGTAAAACCAAGCGGTACATAGAGAATAAACAGTCTGAAAATACTGATCCGCATCGCTCTCATTGGTTGATGTACAGCATTAAAACTGGAGGCTGTCAAAAAGGTTACTGCCTGAAAACCAAACCCCAAAGGAACAATAAGAATCCACAGGCTGATGAGGCTAACCACTTCTTCCTGGTCACTAAACAGAGAACCAATTCCTCCAGCAAAGACTAGTAGAAACAGATAGATAAGCGCCTGCCAAAGCAGAGCAAATTTAATAGCGCTATAGTATGCAATGCGTACACGCGCCCCCTGCCCCCGACCATAATTTTGACTAATAAAAGGTGGCAGAGTCATCGATAGTGCAAGATTTACCAACAAACACAGAGATTCGAGACGGTTACCAACACCGAAGGCCGCTACCGCTTCCGGTCCATGAGCTGCGACTAGAGCAGTCATAATCGCTGCTGCTATCGGTGTCATCATGTTGGAAAGCGCTGCAGGAAAACCTATTTCCATCACCATAAGCCAATGCTGCACTGCAACAGAAAGTGACTCTATCTTCAGTATTAACAACCCTTTACGGGCATATAAGTTGACCAAAGCGGCAACCGCAGCGATCCCCCAAGCGATCACACTGGCGATCGCTGCTCCCTGAATACCCAATGCCGGCACTGGACCCCAGCCAAAAATAAGCAACGGATCCAGTATTAGATTTAGAATTGAAGAGAACCCCATCAACATCGCGGGTGTTTTCGTGTCTCCACTCGCCCTAAGCGAACTGTTAGACACCATGATCAGAACATAGAACACAGCACCGAAGAACCAAACGGACATATAACTGTGAATATAGG
>JAGPUU010000066.1 GCA_018067325.1 Amphritea sp. | reverse complement strand
CGGAGGAGGTTCAGATGACTAACTCTTCTGTAGTACCTGTATCCACCGTGCTTATTATGGCTGGTGGTACCGGCGGACATGTGTTTCCGGCGTTGGCCACTGCAGATTATTTGCGTCAGCAGGGCGTCGGTGTGGAGTGGTTAGGTACCGCTGCAGGTATTGAAGCGGATGTCGTGCCAGCGGCGGATATTAAACTGCACTGTATTGATGTCAAAGGGCTGCGTGGTAAGGGTAAGTTAAGCCTACTGCTGGCACCCTTTAAGCTAGTGCACGCGTTATATCAGGCGCATCAGGTATTAAGATGTGTAAAACCCGATGCAGTGTTAGGCATGGGCGGTTTTGCTTCCGGGCCGGGTGGGCTGGCCGCATGGCTAACCGGTGTGCCTATTGTGGTTCATGAGCAGAATGCTTATGCCGGCATGACTAATAAGATCTTATCGCGTATGGCTCGACGAGTACTTGAGGCTTTTGGTGGAGCGTTCAGAGGCAAGGCTGAAACCACCGTTGTAGGTAACCCTGTGCGGGGGAATATCCTTGATTTGCCCGCTCCGGAGCAACGTTTTGCTGATCGTCAGGGTGCTCTTCGACTATTGGTAGTCGGAGGTAGTCTTGGGGCAAAAGCGATCAATGAGTTGTTGCCTGTTGTGTTAGCAGGGCTGCCCGAGGGTATCCAGTTGGAAGTGCTGCACCAGGTAGGTAAACGAAACTTGGCTGAAACCCAGACCTGCTATCGGAATGCAGGGCTTGAGGGGAAAGACAATATTCGTGTTGTACCTTTTATAGAAAGAATGGATGAGGCTTATGGTTGGGCTGACCTGGTACTGTGCCGGTCAGGCGCTTTAACGGTAAGTGAATTAAGCATAGCGGGGGTCGCTTCTGTATTAGTACCTTTCCCTTTTGCTGTAGATGACCATCAGACAGGTAATGCCCGCTATTTGGCTGAGGCCGGGGCGGCCATTCTGATTCAACAAAAAGAGTTGGATAGGAACCGTCTGACAAATATTTTGACAGAGCAGTTGAATAACCGGCAGGTGCTTCTCGACATGGCGGTGAAAGCTCGTCAGTTAGGACAGCCAGAGGCAAGCCGACGTGTTGCTGAGATCTGTTTGGAGGTAATGAAATAGTGACTGAAAATACAACTGCGATTTATGACGTGCCAGAGATGCGCCGAATCCGTCGAATACATTTTGTCGGAATTGGCGGTGTTGGCATGTGCGGTATTGCTGAAGTACTGCTGAACCAGGGTTATCAGATCTCAGGTTCTGATATCAGAGCCTCTGCGACCACCGATCGTCTGGAGCAAATGGGGGCGGAAATTTTCATCGGTCATTCGTCTGACAATATTACGGCAGCCAATGTAGTTGTGACCTCTACAGCCGTTAATAATGAGAATCCTGAGGTGAGTGCTGCCCGGGAGCGACGTATACCCATAGTCCGCAGGGCTGAGATGCTCGCCGAATTGATGCGTTATCGTCATGGTATTGCCGTGGCGGGTACCCATGGGAAGACGACTACCACCAGTTTATTGGCTTCGGTTATGGCTGAAGCAAAGTTCGATCCTACCTATGTAATTGGGGGTCGACTAAACAGTGCCGGGACTAATGCCAAACTGGGTAGTAGCCGCTATCTGGTGGCTGAAGCCGATGAAAGTGATGCGTCCTTTCTGCATCTTCAACCGATGGTCGCTATCGTTACCAATATCGATGCCGATCATATGGATACCTACGGCGGCGACTTTGGCAAACTGAAACAGACTTTCGTTGACTTTCTGCATAATCTGCCATTTTACGGTCTGGCTGTGCTTTGTAGCGATGACCCTGTTGTGAAAGAAATTATTCCTCAGGTTGGCCGTCCAATAGTGACTTATGGCACTAATGAAGAGGCTGATTACCGGGCTGAAAATATTGTTCAGAATGGCATGCAAACCAGTTTTACGGTTAAGCGCCCTGATGGGCGAGCGGATCTGCAGGTTACTGTAAATATGCCGGGCAGGCACAATGTGTTGAATGCTTTGGCAACAATAGCAGTGGCGACCGATGAAGGTATCGATGACTTAGCTATTTGCACAGCTCTGAAGAAATTTGAGGGTGTTGGTCGACGCTTCCAGGTGTTAGGCGACATCCCTGTAGAGGGTGGTTCTGCGATGCTGGTGGATGATTATGGTCATCACCCAACAGAGGTTCAGGCAACCATCCGTGCGGTAAAAGAGGGCTGGCCGGATAAACGTTTAGTGATGATCAATCAGCCACACCGTTATACCCGTACCCGTGATCTTTATGAAGATTTTGTTCAGGTGCTATCTGAGGCAGATGTCTTGTTGCTGATGGAAGTTTATGCGGCAGGTGAGGAGCCAATAGCGGGAGCGGATAGTCGTAGTTTGTGTCGCAGTATTCGTCAGCGCGGTAGTGTCGATCCGGTGTTTGTTGAATCGGTTGATGCGGTTCCGGGTGTGCTGAAAAATCTACTGAAACCCGGTGATCTGGTATTGACGCAGGGGGCCGGCAATATTACCGCCTTGGCACACGAACTTTCTAAACTGGATCTGACAGCGGAGTCGGAGGTCAATTGATGAATGCTTTTAAAGTAACGGATCAAGAGCGTAGTCGATTCGGCCGGGTAGCGGTGCTATTCGGAGGCTCTTCAGCTGAGCGCAGTGTGTCTCTGAAAAGTGGTGCCGAAGTGTTGCGTGGGCTGCAAGCAGCCAATGTAGATGCTTTTGGTGTGGACCTTTGCGGTGATGATGCAGACCCACTACAACAGTTGCAGCAGGCTGACTTTGATCGGGCTTTTCTGATTCTCCATGGGCGCGGTGGTGAAGACGGCACTATTCAGGGGGTCCTTGAAATTATGGGTAAGCCCTATACCGGTAGTGGCGTTATGGCGTCAGCGCTGGGTATGGATAAAGTTAAATGCAAACAGATTTGGGCGGCGGCAGGGTTGCCTACACCGGTTTATGCGGTGCCGAATGAGACTACTGATCTTAATCAACTTGCCGCTGACCTTGGCTTTCCACTGATTGTTAAGCCAGCCCACGAAGGCTCAAGTATCGGTATGAGCAAAGTGACTAATGGTTTGGAATTAACTCAGGCGATTACAGATGCACAAGAGTTTGACCGGGCGGTATTAGTAGAAAGCTGGATTAGCGGGCCTGAGTTTACTGTTGCTGTACTGGATGGCACTGCTCTGCCGGTTATTCGCTTGGAAACACCCCATGAATTTTATGATTTTGATGCTAAATATCAGGCGAACGATACTCAGTATCACTTTGACCATGGCCTTACAGCTGATCAGGAATCTGAGTTAAAGGAATTGTCAGAGCAGGCTTTTGAAATGGTCGGTTGTAGCGGTTGGGGGCGGGTTGATGTGATGTTGGATGAACAGCGCGGTTTTCAGCTGTTAGAAGTGAACACACTTCCGGGTATGACCGATCATAGTCTGGTGCCGATGGCGGCTAAAGAGGCGGGTAAAAGCTTTGAAGAGCTGGTGGTGACTATTTTGCGAGGGAGCCTCTAGTCCATGCTAAAAAAACTGCTCTCGTCAGAACAGCCTGAAGCCGAACAGCCCCGACGGGGAGCTTCGGCTACGGCTTATAAGCGAGCAGAGAAGAGTAAGACAGCGGCAAAAGAGAGTGATCCAGCGCGGATTGAACTAGCATGGATGCAAAAATTAAAAGGGATTGATGGCGACTGGTGGCTCAAGCCGGCGACGATTCTTACGGCGTTGGCGGTGTTTGTTGCGCTTGCTGATTACAGTTATGGCGTTATGTACAACTGGCTAGATCAGCCAGTGGAGCAAGTGGTTTTTGAAGGGCAGACACGACATCTGGACCGGCATCAATTAGCGGCGAGTTCGGTGGCTTTGATGGGCGGTGGGTTGTTGAGTGCCGACCTTGAGGCGGTAAAAGAGGGAATACAGGCTAATCCCTGGGTTTATCAGGTAGGTGTAACTCGGCGCTGGCCAGCGGCACTTTACCTACAAGTGACAGAAGAGGTGCCCGTTGCCCGTTGGGGGAGTGATGGCCTGTTAAACCATGAAGGTGATATTTTTTGGCCGGAGCAGCTATCGAGATATAGCGGTCTGCCATTGTTGACGGGGCCTTCCGGGAATACTGCGATGATGATGTCGGAGTATTACGATCTGAATCAGATGCTGAGAAATGCCGGGCTGCAACTGGTTGAACTGAAATTGGAAGCTCGGGGAGCCTGGACGCTGATTCTGGATAACGATATTCGAATCATTGTTGGCAGAGATCAGGTGGTAGCAAGGCTTGAGCGTTTCCTGAAAATTTATACGCAACGCTTACAGGCTGAAGCAAAGGCCGGCCGAATAGAGCAGATTGATATTCGATACAACAACGGCATTGCCGTGAAGTGGCGCCCTCAGGTGTCCACCGAAGAACAACAGAAAGGTTAATACTGTGAATATGGCGATGAAGCCTGGAAATAATATGATCGTGGCACTGGATATCGGCACCTCTAAGGTAGTGTGTCTGGTGGGCGAAGTCGGTTTGGATGGCATTGTTGATATCGTTGGTATTGGCTCCCATGAGTCTCGCGGTTTAAAGCGAGGCGTCGTGGTTAATATTGAATCTACTGTTCATTCGATTCAACGAGCAGTTGAAGAAGCTGAACTAATGGCGGGCTGCAAGATTCACTCCGTTACTGTGGGTGTAGCAGGTAGTCATATTAGAAGCATGAACTCTCACGGAATTGTTGCTGTTCGTGATGGTGAAGTGATGGAGCACGATCTGGAACGGGTGATTGATGCTGCTCGGGCGGTGGCTATTCCCGCAGACCAGAAAATCTTGCACATACTGCCGCAGGAATACGTGATTGATAATCAGGAAGGTATTCGCGAACCGCTGGGCATGTCAGGCGTTCGGCTTGAAGCTAAAGTTCATTTAGTAACCGGTGCGGTTAACGCGGTACAGAATATAGAAAAGTGTGTGAAACGCTGTGGCCTAGCGGTGGATAGCTCGGTACTGGAACAGCTGGCATCCAGTTACTCGGTGCTAACAGAAGATGAGAAAGAGTTGGGTGTTTGTATGGTGGATATGGGTGGTGGTACCACTGATATCGCTATCTTCACCGGTGGTTCGATTCGTCATACGGCAGTGATTCCTATTGCGGGTGATCAGGTGACCAATGATATAGCGATGGCACTGCGAACACCGACCCTGCATGCCGAAGATATTAAAATT
>JAGPUU010000065.1 GCA_018067325.1 Amphritea sp. | reverse complement strand
CGTATCAATTCCGATGACTATCGCGGCGAGCCAGGACGCTCTTTATCCCTTAATCTGACCATGCCCGAGCAGGAAAATATTCTAGCATTGCCGCCCCAGGCGATCTTTGGAACCGATAGAGTTTATACCCTGAATGAAAGTCGGCTACAGGCCAGTACGATAGAAAGAATAGGCGACATCCGTGACAGCAGCGGGAAGTCAAAAGTGCTGGTGCGTAGCGCTGCCATTCAACCCGGCGATAAAATTCTGGTAACTCAGTTACCCAATGCCATCACCGGCCTTCTGGTCGAAGTTGCAGGCAGCCAGTCCACCCCTGTTACAGCTGAGGCGGAGTAAGCTATGTCGCAGAGTCATGGGCCACTCAAGAACCTGATCACCCTGTTTACTGAACACAGAGTCGCATCTAACCTGCTGATGATGCTTATGATTCTGGCCGGAATATGGGGATTAAAAAAACTCAACACTCAGTTTTTCCCCAGCTTCGAACTGGATATTATCACCATCGCTGTGCCCTGGAGCGGTGCGGCAGCAGAAGATGTGGAAAGCTCGATAATTCTACCTATTGAACGGGAACTAAAATCGGTTAATGGGATAGATTCCCTGTATTCAACAGCGACTCAGGGCTCTGCCTCAATCCGTCTCGAGCTGGAAGAGAACAGCGATATTGCCTACATCCTTGACGAGGTAAAACAGAAAGTCGATGGCATTACCAACTTGCCGGCAGACGCTGAAAAACCAATCGTACAACAGGTGATCCGTTACGATAATATTGCCAGAATACTCATCACCAGTACTGCCGCAACTCAACAGGAACTAAGGGTTCTGGCCCGTCAATTCGAGAGGGAACTGCTACAGAAAGGGATTCGAAAGATCGACTTTGTCGGCATGCCCGAAGAAGAGATCGCCATTCAGATCTCATCCAGCCGATTGCATGAACTGGGACTCAGCCTGAGTGACGTTGCTACGATTATCAATCAGCGCAGCGTTGATCTGCCTGCAGGTACTGCCGCACAGGGAGACGGCTCGCGACAGATTCGCAGCCTCAGCCAGCAACGGGATGTTGAGGGTTTCAGCCAGCTGCCGCTAATTACCAATAAGGATGGACAGCTACTCCGCCTGGGAGATGTTGCGGCTATTGACTGGCGCAACCAGGATAATCAAACTTTTCTCACCTACCGGGGCCAACCCGCTATTCAGTTACTGTTACGCCGGACTGAAAACGACGACACCCTAAAAGCAGCTGGATTAATGCGTGAATGGATGGAAGAGCGTCAGCCAACGTTGCCCCCTGACATTCAGTTGATCGCATTCGATGAGGGCTATGTCGCAATTCAAGACCGTATTAATCTACTGGTAAAAAACGGGCTGGGCGGTTTGGTACTGGTCATCGCTACCCTCTTTTTATTCCTGAATGCCCGAGTCGCTTTCTGGGTTACCGTGGGTATCCCGATCTCATTTATGGCCACACTAGCGGTGCTTTACGGCATTGGCGGCAGTATCAACATGATCAGTCTGTTCGGCATGATCATGGCGCTGGGTATCATTGTTGATGACGCCATCGTGGTGGGAGAGGACACACTAACCCACCTGCAGATGGGTGAACCGGGTCTTCAGGCCGCTATCGGTGGCGCACACCGAATGCTTGCACCGGTCATGGCTTCATCCCTCACCACCATTGCAGCCTTTCTGCCTCTGCTGTTAATTGGCGGAATCATCGGTAATATTCTGATCGACATTCCCACCGTGGTTATCTGTGTCATTGTCGCATCGATTGTGGAATGCTTTCTGATTCTTCCCGGCCACCTACACCATAGCCTGCGCAAGGCCACTGATCTTCACCCATCCAAAACCCGAGTTAAGCTAGATACCGCGTTCAATAACTTTAAAAACGGCCGCTTTCGCCGGTGGGTTGAAAATGCCATCGAGTTTCGCTGGATAACCGTGGCCATTGCTTTAGCGGCTTTCATTATTGCGATCGGCCTGGTCAGCAGTGGACGGATAAAATTTAACTTCTTCCCTGCGGTTGAGATGGAAACCCTGAACGCCAATATTCAGTTCACTTCCGGGAGCAGCCCGGATCAGGTCGATAATTTCCTCCTGCATCTGGACCAAACTCTGCAGCAGACTGAAGAAGAGTTAGGTGGCAATCTGGTTAAGATGGCACTGCAGATACACCGTAAAACCAATAGCCGCCGTTCCAGCGAAGGCTCTAGTAAGGGCGATGAATTTGGCGCACTTTATGTGCAGCTCACCACCATCGACAGCCGTGAAGTCACTAACAGTCAAATTATCAAAAAATGGCGCAGTAAAATAATCCTCCCTGCGGGCATTGAAAAGTTCACCATCGACCTAAACCGTTCAGGGCCTCCGGGTAAATCTCTTGAGGTTAAATTGGTGGGCTCTGATGTAGAAAAGTTGAAGCAGGCCTCTCTCGCCGTGCAGGACAGTCTGCGACAGTATAACGGTGTCAGTAATGTCGATGATGACCTGCCATTTGGTAAGTCTCAGCTGATCTATGAACTGACCCCTACAGGCAAGACCTCAGGCCTGACACTCAACTCTGTTGGACGTCAGTTACGGGCATCCTTTGATGGCCAACTGGT
This sequence comes from Amphritea sp., assembly GCA_018067325.1. Taxonomy (GTDB): domain Bacteria; phylum Pseudomonadota; class Gammaproteobacteria; order Pseudomonadales; family Balneatricaceae; genus Amphritea. The sequence goes on along the minus strand of JAGPUU010000065.1, from coordinate 7,378 downwards.
ACAGTTATTTAACCAGGGCGAAGACGAAATTGAGGTTAGAGTGGTGTTGCCTGACAGCGAACGAGACCGTTTCAGTGCATTGGAAAACTTACCCATTTTGCTACCCGATGGCAGCAGCGCGCCACTCGCAAACGTGATTCAATTCTCTGATAAACAGGGTCTAGACCGATTACAGCGGGTCGACGGACAACTGGCCATTAAAGTCACCACAGATCTTGATGAAGCTGTCGCCAATGCCAACGAGATAATCGCCGATCTGAGTGCAGGCAAGTTGCAAGAAATAATCTCAGAGTTTGGCGTGCAGGCCAGTTTTGAAGGTCGCAATAAAAACCAGCGTGAAACCCTGGCAGATATGAAAATGGGATTACTGATCGCACTGCTGCTGATTTTTATTATTCTCAGCTGGGTGTTCTCATCATACAGCTGGCCACTCGCAGTCATGCTGGCGATCCCTCTCGGACTGACAGGTGCTATTGCGGGCCATCTGCTAACCGGACAAAACCTGACAATTCTGTCTATCTTTGGCTTTTTTGGACTCTCGGGTATCGTTATTAATGACTCAATCGTACTGATCACCTTCTATCAGAAATTGCGCAATCAGGGCATGGGCGTACATAAAGCGATTGTAGAAGCCGCCTGTCAGCGTCTACGAGCCGTTCTGCTTACATCACTCACCACTATTGCAGGCCTAACGCCAATTTTGTTTGAGACCTCACTGCAAGCCCAGTTCCTGATCCCGATGGCGACCTCCCTGGTATTCGGACTGGCGTTCGGTACTCTGCTTATTTTGTTGGTCGTGCCCTCACTTCTGGTGATGCTGGAGAATGGCAAGGCGACTTTCAAGTCTGCCACCTCCCGAAAAGCAGCTCATCAGAATACTTAACGCTGACTGTAACGACAGAAAAGCCCGGCTTATCCGGGCTTTTCTACTTATATTTGACCTCACTCATCCGCGCCTATGACGATCAACATAATCCGCTATGATTACCGTATCCTGAGGATTCAGGTCGATAAACTTCAGGCCAAACTCATAGTTTTCCTGCGAAAGCCTGCGCACATGAACTAACCGGCAGATTTCACTTAACTCGCCTCCGGGCATACTAAAACTGACTATATGCTCTAGCACACCGTTGGCATCCGCATTATCCAGCTTCAGTACATCCTCCAGTTGATGGTTACCCAGAATGGCGATACCACCCACACTCATACTGATAATCCTGGCACCACTATTGTCGCCAGGAATACCCACCTTCACCTCAAAATCAGTTTCAACCCTAGGGTGTATTCGACTATCTGTAAGCACGCTTACCAACTCCCAACTACCAATCAGTTAATCTAAGACTATGACGTTCATTCGAAATTGTCACTTATGTGATCGGCCATTTCAGATAAACTTCAATAGATTCGCGGTTTCATTGGCCTGCGGGCTTCCATCCGGTATAATTTCCGATCTTTTGACAGCGGCTAATCACAAGGCTTTTCAATGAATTCAGATCTGCACAAGCTTCAGCCATACCCTTTTGAAAAACTGGCGAAGCTGAAAGCCGGAGTAACACCTCCGACCGACCTTGACCATATCGCCTTTTCGATAGGTGAACCAAAGCATCCTTCTCCTGCCTTTGTGATGGATGAGCTCACCCGCAATCTGGATAAATTGGCGAACTACCCAACCACCGCCGGGACGATAGAGCTGCGCCAAACTATCGCCGACTGGGCAACCCGACGCTTCAAGCTGCAGTCTGGCAGTCTGACCGGAGCTGATAATGTTTTGCCGGTACTCGGTACCCGTGAAGCAATCTTCGCCTTTACCCAATGCGCGATAGACCGGGCACCAGCCGACGGTGAAACACCTCTATTACTAGCACCCAACCCGTTCTATCAGATCTATGAGGGAGCCGCTTATCTGTCCGGCGCTGAACCCCACTATCTGAGCTGTACCGCTGATAACAATTTTGTACCCGATTTTGACGCAGTACCTGACACCGTTTGGCAGCGTTGTCAGTTGCTATTTCTCTGCTCTCCCAGCAACCCTACCGGGGCAGTGACGGACGCGGCAACGCTGGCTAAGCTAATTGCACTATCGGATCAGCATGATTTTATAATCGCCTCCGATGAGTGCTATTCCGAGATCTATTTCGATGAAGCGCAACCACCGGTTGGTTTACTGGAAGTCTGTGCTCAACTGGGTCGTCATGATTATAAGAACTGCATGGTGTTCCACAGCCTGTCTAAACGTTCTAATCTACCGGGCCTCAGATCGGGTTTTGTTGCCGGAGATGCTGATCTAATTAAGCCATTCGCCAGCTACCGGACGTATCACGGTAGTGCTATGTCTCTGCCAATCCAGCTAGCGAGCATCGCTGCATGGAACGATGAAGCCCATGTGCTGGAAAACCGCGATATGTATCGCGAAAAGTTTGCCGCCGTGGTTGAAATCCTGGAACCCGTCATGGATGTTAAAGCCCCGGATGCTGGTTTCTATCTCTGGGCAGGAACGCCTATTGCTGATGACCTTTTCACACAAGGGCTGTTTGAGCAGCAAAATATGACCGTATTACCAGGCAGTTATGTCTCTAGAGAGGACCAGGAAGGTAACCTTCCCGGCGCTGGCCGTGTACGCATGGCGCTGGTTGCTACTCTGGATGAGTGTATCGAAGGCGCTTGGCGGATCCGCCGGTATGTCGAATCACTCAAGGATTAAGGAGCAGATCATGACGACGCTATACGGCATTCCCAATTGCGATACAGTGAAAAAAGCACAGCGCTGGCTGGACGCAAATAACATCAATTTCAGTTTCCATGATTTCCGTAAAGACGGTCTGACCGAAACGCAGTTACGCGAATGGGTCTCAGCCCTGGGCTGGGAAACCCTGCTCAATAAACGCAGTACCAGCTGGAGACAGCTGGACGACGATGTAAAAGACAGTATTGATGAAGCAGCGGCCGTTCGCGAAATGCTAGCGACCCCCACGCTGATAAAACGCCCGGTGTTAAGCCTCGAGGGACGCTTCCAGGTGGGCTTTAAAGAGAGCGACTACAGCGCTCTATTCAAATAAATTATTTTAAATTCTGATTCTAAGATTTTATATAAAGCGCTTATATAAAGTTCTTATTTCAAGTTCTATGGAGTTACAAACAATGAGTACATTTGCATTCGGTCTGGGTATCGGCACCAAGTCTTCAGATGGTGAGTTACTGGAAGTATACTTTAACACCCCTCTGCTGAATCCATCCGACGCACTGATCAAAGCTGCAGCTGACAAAGCGGGCTATAGCGGCGGCAATCAGGCGATCGAGCTGACCGCAGCTCAGCTAAACGATCTTGAAGCGGCTTTTCTGGCGATCGATGCTGAAGACCAGGCTGAGATCGTTGAGATCTGCAAAGGTACTCATCAGCCAATGATTCTGACCGTTCTGGAAACCGATGCTGACCCTGAAACGACCGCTGAAGTTTATCTCAAACTATCCCTGCTATCTCATCGTTTAGTGAAGCCACACGGCCTGAACCTGAACGGTATGTTCGGCAAACTACCCAATGTTGCCTGGACTAATGAAGGCGCTATCTCACTGGCTGACCTGCCTAAACGTCAGCTAGCCGCCCGCGCTCAGGGACGTATTATCGACGTTCACTCGGTTGATAAATTCCCGAAGATGGCTAACTACGTAGTACCTGCAGGCACACGTCTGGCGGCAACCTCGCGCATCCGTCTGGGCGCACACGTAGGTGAAGGCACTACCGTCATGCACGAAGGCTTTATCAACTTCAACGCCGGCACTCTGGGTGTCAGCATGGTTGAAGGTCGTATCTCTGCTGGCGTAGTCGTTGGCAACGGTTCTGATCTTGGTGGTGGCTGCTCAACCATGGGTACACTGTCCGGTGGTAACAACGTGGTTATCTCTGTAGGCGAAAACTGCTTGCTAGGTGCCAATGCCGGTCTGGGTCTGCCTCTGGGTGATCGCTGTACTATTGAAGCTGGGCTGTATATTACTGCCAGCTCTAAAGTGACGGTTCTGGATGATCAAAACAATGAAGTCAGCACAGTAAAAGCCGCGGAACTAGCAGGCAAGCCTGACTTGTTGTTCCGCCGCAACTCACAGTCCGGTCGCGTTGAAGTGAAGACTAACAAGTCTGCAATCGAACTGAATGAAGAGCTACACGCTCACAACTAAGCGGTTGTCAGTTATTAGGGGCTGCTGATAGCAGCCCCTACTTATGCTTCCACCCATTGCCATCCGGCTTTAAGGTAAATCCAATGTCGCCACTCTCTTCGCCACTATCCCCTACCATTGAGCTCGCCAAAGAGCTGATTTCCCGTCGATCAGTGACCCCTGAAGATGGCGGCTGCCAGGAGCTAATGATAGAACGCTTGGAAGCACTGGGATTTCATATTGAACGCCTTCAGTTTGAAGAGGTCACTAACCTCTGGGCTCGTCGGGGAACAACCGGACCGGTATTCTGCTTTGCAGGCCATACCGATGTAGTCCCAACTGGACCGGAAGAGAACTGGGATCACCCCCCCTTCGATCCGATTATCCAAGATGGCTTTCTCTGCGGCCGCGGCGCTGCCGATATGAAAGGTAGCATCGCAGCCTTTATGACTGCGCTGGAACGATTTATTGAGCACCATCCCGATCATAACGGCTCTATCGCTCTGCTGATTACCAGCGACGAGGAAGGCCCTTTCGTGAATGGCACCACCCGGGTAATAGACCACCTGGAAGCCCGTAACGAAAAGATCAACTGGTGCATCGTTGGCGAACCGTCCAGTACAGAAAAAGTCGGCGATGTTATCAAAAATGGACGTCGAGGCTCCATCAGCGGCGATCTAATCATCCGGGGCGTACAGGGCCATGTGGCCTACCCGCACATGGTTGAAAACCCAATCCATCTGGCAGCTCCTGCGCTGAACGATCTGGCCTCTGAACTCTGGGATGAAGGTAACGAATTCTTCCCTCCGACCAGCTTACAGATCTCCAATATTCATGCGGGAACCGGAGCAACCAATGTTGTTCCCGGACATATCGACGTACAGTTTAATCTGCGATTTTCTACTGAGGTAACCGCTGAACAGATCAAAGCGCGGACCTATGAAATCCTTAATCGCTACGGCCTGAATTTCGATATTAACTGGACCCTCAGCGGCAACCCTTTTATTACTGATCGGAGCGACCTGGTCGAGGCTTGCGTTGATTCAATTAAAGCGATCACCGGCTTAGACACAGAGCTCTCCACCTCTGGCGGCACTTCAGATGGGCGTTTTATCGCCCCAACAGGTGCACAAGTTATTGAGCTGGGGCCGATTAATGCCACTATTCATAAAGTGAACGAGCGAGTCAAAGCAGATGACCTCAACACCTTGTCATCACTGTATGAGAACATCATGGCTCGCCTACTGGCGCGGTAACTCATCATGACCTTCCAACTAAATTGTCCCGTTTGTCTAGAGTCTCTGCAAGGGGACAAGAAACACCTGGAGTGCTCTAACCGGCACAGTTACGACGCAGCCAAGCAAGGCTACTGGAATCTGCTGCTAGCAAACCAGAAGCGCTCTAAAGATCCCGGCGACAATGCAGAGATGGTACAGGCACGGCGCAAGTTCCTGGCACTGGGTCATTATCAACCTCTGGCAGATACTATTGCTGAACGGCTGGCAGATTTGGCAGCTCAACAAAATACACCCCGTATACTCGACATGGGTTGTGGCGAAGGTTATTACACTCATCGCATGCAGCAACGGCTCGAACTAACCGGAAACGACTATCAATTAGCCGGACTGGATATTTCAAAGCATGCCGTCAAAGCTGCCTGTAACCAAACTAAAGCGCTTACCTGGATAGTTGCGTCCGGCGCACGGATGCCCGTTGCTGACGCTTCTCTGGATCTGTTAACCGTCCTCTTTAGCCGCCTGATGCCAGAAGAGTTCAGCCGAACCCTGAAACCGGGGGCAGAACTACTAATAGCTTACCCCGGCGAGGATCATCTAATAGAACTACGAGATCTCATTTATGATGAGGTACGCCACTCCGGCTTTAAGCCTGAATCAGTATTGGGAGAACAGTTCGAATTAGTTTCCACCGAGCCGGTAAAATACTCCTTCACATTGCCAGATAAAATTCAGATCAGTCAGCTATTGGCGATGACTCCCCATGGTTGGCGCATCAATCAGGCAGCGCGTGATCGTTTAGCTAAGCTAAACAGCTTAGAGCTAACGTTGGACGTGTCATTAGCCCGCTTTAAACGCCGCTGAACGATGACTAAGCTCCGCTTACGAGACAATCTGCGCTTGCGTCTGATTCGGCGCGCAGATAACGTCAAACAGAACCTGATTATTCTGTTGATTGGTTTGGGCATCTTTCTGCTAGGCTTTGTTATCCTTATCCTCGCTCAATTCCTGCTACTGGACAGCCTGCAAAGGGACCTGATCGCACTGATCGGCCTGATTTTAGCAATTTGCGGGGTAATCATCGCCGCATTCGGCTATATTAGCCTTAGCATCCTGCGAATTTTTCGTTTTCTATTAACCGACACCAAACGACCTGACCAGAGCCATGACTGAAGAGCAGCGCCACCCCGATATTGAGATCTATGTTAAAGACCGCTCTCTGGAGCGGATCACCGAATGGCTTGAAACTCACTGCCAGCCCCTTAAACGGGACTTTGAACAGGGGCAGATACACCACTTCATCGGCCTGATGAACAACCGGGAAATTCCAGTCATGGTCCACGAGAAAGTTTCTGGCAAAGCCTGGACCAGCGTTTGGTTTAATTCAGATCAAACGCCATGGATTAAAGACCTGGACTGCGCAATACAAGCTTCGAAGGAACTGGACACACAGATTCGCTGTATCGCCAGCGGTTGGAGTACCGGTGATGACCCCGATGAGTGGTGGAATATAGAGCAGGGAAACAGTGAAAAAATTCAGTGGCGGACCTAATCCTACCTAACAAACAGGTTAGCCGTTAAGCCTGAGCGCTGAACTGCTGACCCGAACGGTCAATCTCATCCAACATCAATCGTCCTGCAGAAGCCAATCCAATTCTGGCAAAATGATCTTCAGTGGTCGAAACATTTGTCGGTGTATCGGTCTTAAACGCAATATGGCTTAGCAAATAAGCAAAGTCACCCTGATGCACATCATGAACTGCCGTATTCAATCGTTCCACCACAGCGCCGTCGTAGAGACTATCCGGATCTGGGTATTCAAGCGACTGAGCTTCCGGCAGACTAAAGCCACTAGATGAAGCTTGCTTCTTCTGCGCCAGATCCTCAGCGGTATTGATCAGACTTAACAGCATAGAGAACTGCGCACCCCGCCCTTCGTTAACCGCATGGGCCAACGACGACGTATAGGTTTCTATCCGCTGCTCAATCCGTTC
>JAGPUU010000049.1 GCA_018067325.1 Amphritea sp. | reverse complement strand
CTCTTACGCCAGTAGTACAGATGCTGGTCGCCGGAGTGATAGCGCTACTAACATTTCTGGCGATGGAGCCGAGCCTTATTGAGCAGATGAGCACCGGGCAGTTTATTGCTTTTATCTCAGCGGCGGCGCTACTGGCTAAGCCTATTCGTTCTCTGACTGAGATTAGTGGCATGATTCAGAAAGGTGTCGCTGCTGCTGAGAGTCTATTTGATGTAATTGATAGCACGCCTGAAGCCGATAATGGATCAAGAGAAGTGGTGAAGGCTGAAGGGGCTATTGCGATTAAGAACCTAGGCTTCAGATATGAACTGGATGGCAAGCAGATCCTGAATAATATCAGTGTAGATATAAAGCCTGGTGAAACGGTTGCACTGGTAGGTAAATCCGGCAGCGGGAAGTCGACCCTGGCGGGTTTGCTACCCCGTTTCTACGATGTTTCAGAGGGAGAGATTCTGCTGGATGGTCATAATATCCAGGACTACACCTTAGCTAATCTAAGGAGTCAGATCGCGCTGGTGAATCAGCAGGTCATTCTGTTTAACGGAACCATCGCCGAGAATATTGCTTACGGTGGGATGGCCCAGTGCTCCCGCGAGATGATTGATGTTGCGGCAGAAGCGGCGCACGTGACTGAGTTCGTGCAACAGCTTCCGGATGGGCTGGATACTATGGTGGGTGAAAACGGCATGCTGTTGTCCGGTGGTCAGCGTCAGCGCATAGCGATTGCTCGGGCCGTTCTTAAAGATGCTCCCATTCTTATTCTGGATGAAGCAACTTCTGCGCTGGATACTGAGTCAGAGCGACATATTCAGGATGCGCTGGAAAATGTGATGCAGGGGCGTACAACGTTGGTTATCGCTCACCGTTTATCGACTATTGAGAAGGCTGATCGTATTCTGGTAATGGATGCGGGGCAACTCATAGAGCAGGGTAGCCATGCTCAATTGCTGCAACTAGGTGGTGTCTACGCTAATCTGCATAAACTCCAGTTTTCTGAAACAGCCGCCGAACCCGTATCGTCACCAACCACCGATCAGGAACAGAATCTATGAAATTGGTAATGCCCCGCTTAGATAAAGCACAGGTCTTGGTTGTCGGTGATCTGATGTTGGATCGATATTGGCATGGTCCTACTTCAAGAATCTCTCCTGAGGCGCCGGTGCCGGTAGTCAAGGTGGATCAGCGAGAAGATCGTCCGGGCGGCGCTGCTAACGTCGCATTAAACATTACCGCTCTGGGTGGCGGTGTCTCGCTGGTGGGTATTGTCGGTCAGGATGAGGCGGGGCAGGCGTTGGAGCAGCAGCTTAAGTCTGCCCGTGTTAATTGTCAGTTTTGTATTAGTAATCGCGAACCTACGATCACAAAATTACGGGTGCTGAGTCGTCACCAGCAATTGATTCGATTAGATTTCGAAGAACGTTTTTCAGCTGAGCACAGTATTGCTTTACAGCAGCAAACAGAAGCTTTGTTGAGCAATGTTAGTGCGCTGGTGCTTTCCGATTATGACAAGGGTACCTTGAGTGATCCTGGTGTTTTGATTCGGGCAGCACGCAGAGCAGATGTACCTGTCTTAGTTGATCCAAAAGGGTCTGATTTTGAGCGTTACCGGGGGGCAACACTGCTGACGCCTAATATGGGTGAGTTTGAAGCGGTGGTTGGGAACTGTGGGTCTGAGCAGGAACTGGTAGAAAAAGCTCAGAGCCTGATTGAGCAACTTGAATTAGATGCTCTATTGGTGACCCGTAGTGAACAGGGTATGACGCTGATCAAGCCTGGCCAGAATGAGGTGCATTTTCCTGCCAGAGCCCGTGAAGTGTTTGATGTGACCGGCGCCGGAGATACCGTGATCTCTACCCTTGCAACCGCGCTGGCTGCGGGGGAGTCCCTGGAAGTTGCGACCGGGCTGGCAAATATAGCTGCGAGTATTGTGGTTGGTAAACTGGGTACCGCCGCGATCAGTGGTCCTGAGTTACGCCGGGCCGTTAATTTGGAGCAGGGCTCCGAACGCGGGGTCGTTAGTGATGAACAGCTGATGATTGCACTTGAAGATGCGCGAGCGGCCGGTGAGACAATTGTGTTCACTAATGGCTGTTTCGATATTCTCCATGCCGGGCATGTGGGCTACCTTGAGCAGGCCAGGGCTCAGGGAGATCGCCTGGTGTTGGCTATTAACGATGATGAATCGGTGCGTCGACTGAAGGGAGACGGTAGGCCAATTAATCCGGTTGAGCGGCGCAAGGCTGTATTAGCGGGATTGGAAGCCGTCGATTGGGTGGTTAGTTTTAATGAAGATACGCCTGAGCGATTACTGCAGCAGGTTCGTCCCGAAGTGTTGGTAAAAGGCGGTGATTACGGACTGGATCAGGTTGTAGGTGCTGAGTTTGTTGCTAGCTATGGCGGTGAGGTGAAAGTGCTCTCTTTTCTCGATAACTGTTCAACTACGGCGATTGTTGAGAAAATTCAGGGTAGTTGATCAGCTTAAAGAGAAAGCCAAGCGTTTCATCAAGCCTTTAAGTAAGTGGATTACATAAACGTTTTCTTCTTGGGCGCAAACACTTCGCTTAAGCGGGTGTTGGCGGGTATTTTCATTGCCTGCACCCGATCCCGAATGAGTTTGTTCAGACTAAATATTCCATCCCCGTTTACTCTGGCCAGCCAGAGTTCTGAATTCAGAATTACATTCAGTTCATTCGATATCGGGTCATATTGCTCTTCCGCATGCAGCAAAGATAACTCTTCACAGTCAGGTAGTTTCATCCGCAGGGGATACACCAGTTGAGCGGAGCAGGTCTGTTTATGGATATACAGGAAAGGGTTACCTAATAAAGGCTGCCGGTTGATATAGATCTGGGCTTGGGGGAACTTGAGTGGGTTACTGCGCTCACTGAAGAGCTGAAAGAGATCATCACTGTGATATTCAAGTTCTGAATAGGGTTTGATTAATCGCTGAGTGTTTAGCTCCACCCGACAGAATTTCTTTCCTTTCAGTAATAGGCACTCTTCTACTAACTCCTGAGCCAGAGTTAGGTAAGGATTACTAAGTTGCTCCAGGGGCACGTAACCCGAAGGGAGTTTCAGTAAGGCATGGTCAGCTTTTTGCTGCCGGACTAATATTAGGTATTCTTTTTCAAATAGGGTCAGGTGGATCTGTGCTGAAACACCCAGGTTGGCGTACTTGCCAGGAATGCTGGGTTGGCAAGCTTTACGACGCATCTGCATAGTTTCAAAGTCAACAGGAATACCGACAGGAGTGATATTGATACCGCCAGCGAAAGGTTCGATCTCAATGGCCTGAGTTCGGAATTCGGCCGGATCTATACTGGCTATGAGCATGCTTTCTCCTGTTGTTATATCTGTAATCTTTAATTGCTTCGCTGTTGCTCCATAGCGGCTGAAGCGGCCTCAACATTCGCACGCAGGTGCTCAGGATTTATAGTGCCGATAATGGCGCTGCTGACCCCTTGATGGCCCAATACCTGATCAAAACTTGCCCGAACCGGATCAATTCCTGGCCGTTGATTGAGGCTGCCAGAAGCCAAAGCCTTCTTGATAAAGATCCCTTTTTCTTCTGCCAGCGCATAATCGATAACCGCTAGCTCGTCCTGGTAATCCAGGTTGTAGGTGACCATGGCGATATCAGAGCGTTTCAGGGCTTCAATTCCCCCGGCAACCGTTTTAGTAGACATGCCGGCGGCGCGGATCTTTCCTTCCGCTTTCAATAGCTCCAGTTGTTCCAATATGCCGTAACGTTGGATGATCTCAATATCATTACCGTCAGAGTGCACCAGTAGGATATCTATCACATCGGTCTGTAGTCGTTGCAGGCTCCGCTCTATACTTAATCTCACATGTTCGGGGGTAAAATCAAAGTGTGATTGCCCAGTCTGGTTATTAAACTCCTCACCGACCTTGCTGCATATCAGCCAATGGTCACGCTGCCCTTGTAGTAGTGGGCCAAGTCGCTCCTCGCTCCGACCATAGGCGGGTGCGGTATCTAGCAGGTTGATCCCCAGATCTCTGCTCAGATCTAGCAGGCCACGTGCACTCCGATCATCAGGAATAGTGAAGCTTTCGGGGTATTTTACACCGCGATCGCGGCCCAGCTTAACCGTGCCCAGCCCGATCGGGCTGACCATCAGATCGGTACCGGTAATCTTTCTCAGTGTTAGCAAAACAAGCTCTCCCATACTGGTTCAGCGATCTCTGGTTTGGCTAATAGTGCCAGAGCGGAGGTATCTGCCTTGGCGCAGGGGGTGATGTTTTGCTCATTGAGCATGCCAAGGACCTGATCGGCCAGATCGGGTGCCAATGCCAGTTTAGTGGGCCAGCTGATGATGCAGTTGCCGCTTAACTGGGCAAAGGCTGAGTCTGGACGGGTTAGTGATGACTGTTTGGGTTCTGCTCGGTTAATATGAAAACTACCCCAGCGGGCATCTTTTAACTCGACCCAGGGAAGCAGTTTAGCAATCAGTTGTTGGGCTTCCTTAATTTGTTCTTCTGAACTTCGCTTTACACCGGCTTCGGCCAGATCGCCGCCCAGATACCATACCTGTTCGCCATCCTGGGTTGGGTGTGTGGTGATAGTGACTATGGGCTTGCTACCGCTACTTATGCAATGAGCGAAGGTAGGCAGATCGGAACGGTGGCGGATTACGACCATATGCAGTGGCCGGCGCTGCATCTGTGGTTGAGCTATGCCGAGTTGCTGCAGGAGTTCCTCGGAGCCTTCGCCAGCGGTGGTTATATAGCGCTGGGCTTTAATACGCAGCTGGTTTAGCTGTACCGCCTGAACTTCACCGTTAAGTGTTTCCAGCCGGACCTCGGAAGGATCAACTTTGCAGATCTGCTGCATATTGGGCCTGGCCAAGGCCTCAATTACGGAAGGTACATCCAGGACGATCTCATTTAATTTATACAGATTACCGCGGAATTTTGGATTCTGGAAAACCTGTGGCCGCTCTTTAGCTGAAACTTGATCTACCCGTCCTTTCAGCGCTTTACTGGCCAGGAAGATCGTCATTTTCGACCCTAGTGAGGCTTTTGACCACATATAATGAGCGTCAGACAGAATCCTTGCCTGGCTGAGGTTTAGTTCGCCTTTGCCCTCGAGACAGGCGCGCCAGCGGGATGGCATATCCGCAATGCTATTGGATGCCTGGGTTAGAACGCCATTCAAAGCGTATTTTGTGCCGCCGTGAATAATCCCCTGAGAGCGGACTGACTGACGTCCACCGAGGCTATGGGTTTCCAGCAAGATAGCATCAAAACCTTGTTGTCGGACTCGGTTTAACAGCCAGAGGCCGGCGATACCGCCGCCCAGAATAACCAGATCTGTCGTTACTGTTTGCATCTTTATACCTGCGATTAACAGCGGTCATTATACCCTCGGTATCACTCACTGATAATGGTAAACTGATGTTTTACTTATGGAATGCGTATATCTCTATGGCTCGTTGGTTCTATTCGCTGATGTTTTATTGTCTGATACCACTGGTTTTGCTGAAGCTTTGGCTGCGCGGTAAGCAGGCGCCGGAGTATCGACGCCGCTGGTCTGAGCGTTTTGGTTTTGTTCATTCCGTTGAAGGTGCGCGACCTATCTGGGTGCATGCAGTTTCGTTTGGCGAAACGATGGCAATTATTCCATTGGTAGAAAAGTTGCTGGATGAGCACCCGGAAGTGCCGGTACTCATTACCAGCATGACGCCTACTGGCAGTGCCCGGGTGACGGCTCATTTTGGTGATCGGGTTAGTCACTGTTATTGCCCATATGATCTTCCCGATGCTTTGGCCCGTTTTCATAAGCGCATCAATCCCCGTAGCTGCGTGATCGTCGAAACTGAACTTTGGCCCAATCTTATCCACAGCTGCGCTCAGCGTAATATCCCGGTGTTGGTAACCAATGCCCGGCTATCTGCACGCTCAGCCGCCGGTTATCAACGGTTTAGATGGCTGGCTGAACCTATGTTGAAGCGTGTCACAGGGGTTGCCGCACAGAATGCGCTAGATGGTGAACGCTTTGTCGAGCTGGGGCTAGCGTCTGAAAAGCTAAAAGTGACCGGTAGTATTAAGTTCGATATTGAAGCCCCAGAGGAAGCTGCGTCTGAAGCCAGCAGGCTGAGAAATGCCTGGGGGGCAGAGCGTCCGGTCATTATTGCAGCCAGCACCCACGATGATGAAGAAACGCAGCTGTTGCAGGCTTATCGGAATCTGCAATCGCGATATAACGATCTTGTTTTAGTGCTGGTGCCCCGGCATCCGGAGCGTTTTACCGGCATCTATGATCAAAGTGTTAAGGCGGGATTTCGTACCTGTCGTCGAAGTCTGACCCAGTTACCGGCCGCAGATTGTCAGGTCTATCTTGGGGATACTATGGGTGAGTTGATGACGCTGTACAGTACGGCAGATATCGCTTTTGTCGGGGGCAGCCTGGTTGAACATGGCGGTCATAATCCACTGGAACCTGCGGTACTGGGTAAGCCGGTACTAATCGGCCCCCATGTTCATAACTTTCATCAAATCGTTGAGACGATGGAGCAGGAACTGGCGCTTCAGGTTGTCATCGATACCGAAGAGCTACAGCGGGTTGTTGCTGAGTTGATTGATCATCCAGAGCAGGCACGGGCGATGGGCATTCGTGGCCGTAACTGTATTGAAGCGAATCGGGGTGCACTGGACCAACAGCTGCAACTGGTAAAACAGATGGCTGCTCTTGGCTAAGAGCAGCTTAGGGGCGAACAGTTATTATGGAGTCGACATTCGCCGGTCCATCTCTTCGCAGAGCCAATGGCCGATAAAGATATGGGCTTCCTGAATTCGGGCTGTTTCACTGCTCGGTGCTTTTACTAAATGGTCCGCAATCGAGGCGAGCTGCCCGCCGCTCTCTCCGGTCCAGGCCCAGCAAACGGCGCCAATATTCTGTGCCGCTTCTATCGCGTTGATAACATTTGCGCTGTTACCTGAAGTTGATAAGCCGATAACCAGGTCCCGGGGTTGGCACAATGCCTCGATCTGGCGGGTGAATACCGAATCAAAACTGTAGTCATTCGAGTGCGCAGTCAGGATAGAGCTGTCTACCGTCAGGGCGAGGGCGGGAAGCGCCCTGCGTTCTGCTTTGTAACGTATGACAAATTCTGCCGCCAAGTGTTGGCAATCGGCAGCACTGCCGCCATTGCCAAAAAACAGTAGCTTACCGCCGGCAGTGAATGTTGCTGCGACCTGTTCGGCCAGCTGACGGATATCCGTTTCGATCTCTGGCAGGCGATTAAAGGTCTGCATGTGGCGTTGCAGTGCACTTTCAAATGACATCAGTAACTCCTTATAGATCGAAGCTGAAACTTTCACCGGCCTGCGCTGACAATACTTCAGTCAGAACATCATTCAACAGTGCACCATCACTATCACGGGCCCAGGTTGTACCATTAAAGTCGAAGTGAAAACCACCGCTGCGGGCTGCCAGCCAAAGCTGTTTAACCGGTGTCTGCCGGGTAAATATCACCTGAGTCTGATTCTCGCAGATCACTGTGAGTACGCCACCGTTATTCATAAAGTCGATGTCGGACTCGGCTTCATCAAGAACTTCTTCGATCTCGAATAGGGTGTCGTCAACCTTCTGGTTAAATTCAGATTCGTTCATTGTAGTACTCATGTGACGGAATATTATCAGTGAGACAGAGTATATAGCAGTTCGTTCAGGTACTCATCACGGCTACTGCGCTGTATAATCGGGCGATTAACTAAAAATCAGGAATAAAAACGTGAAAGCCTGTTGGATCGCCATTTTTTTCAGTGCTCTGTTGATCAGTGGTTGTGGTCAGAAAGGGGACCTTTATCTGCCCGAAGATGCGCCCAAACAGGCGCAGCAGTAGCCTTTAATTGCTTTAACAAATCAATTAGAACTAGTTTCTATTAACAGGCTCAGTTATTCCTGAGCAGTAACCTTATATACAGACAGATAACTATGGATAATTTTCAATACCTGAATGGCCGCCTTTGTGCCGAAGAAGTGCTGGTAAGCCGGATTGCTGAACAATACGGTACGCCAACCTATATCTATTCCCGCGATGCTCTGGAACGCGCCTATCTGGATTACGCGCAGGCACTTGAAGGTCGTGATGCACTGGTATGTTACGCGGTGAAAGCTAACTCAAATATCGGTGTGTTGAATGTGCTGGCACGATTGGGCGCCGGTTTTGATATCGTTTCCCTGGGTGAGCTGGAGCGGGTAATTAAGGCAGGCGGTGATCCGGCGAAAGTAGTTTTTTCGGGTGTAGCAAAGCGTGAAGATGAAATGCGCCGTGCCCTGGAACTGGGTATCCACTGCTTTAATATTGAGTCGGAAGCCGAGTTGGATCGTTTGAACAAAGTGGCGGCTGAACTGGATAAAGTGGCGGTGATCTCATTGCGGGTCAATCCCGATGTGGATGCCGGTACGCACCCTTATATCTCTACCGGGTTGAAAGATA
>JAGPUU010000040.1 GCA_018067325.1 Amphritea sp. | reverse complement strand
CCCGAGCGCTTCACTATGCCGGTGGCGGATCCGGTGGGTGCTCAGAATGCTGCTAGTCAGAGTTATTCCGGCGCGAATAATGGTGAGTTACAGAGCGCCAGGTTAAGCGACTCGGTTTCTCAAAAATCCAGATACAGTGCTGATGTTTCAGTTCAGGCGTTATCTGAATCAGCAGAATTGAGCGCGCCTGAGCGTCCCCATGGTTGGATAGCTTGGTACGCAGAAGCGGGTTTGCAACAGATCTTCTGGTTGCAGGATAGCGATGGAAATACCGTTGGGTTTGCGCTGAACTCTGCCCGATTGTTATCGGACCTGATTAACCTGTTACCCTCCAGCTCTGTTGCCGGTGTTGATACTGATGTGGCTGCCGAGCTAGAAACGAATAGTGAAATACGGTTGGTAAATGATCGGGGCGAAATAGCCTATAGCTGGGGAGGTGAACGGGTTGCGGAGAAGGGGCAAAAGCCTTTAGAAACGGTGCCTTTGAGCCACCCTTTGGCTAGTTGGCACTTGGCCTATTATGCCGCTGAACTGCCGGTGGCAATCACTGGTTGGCTGGGGCTGATTGTATTATTAGTGTTGCTGGCTGCAGGTTTGTCGACGCTGGCTTATCTCTTATATCGCGAACATAACCGGGAGTTGAGGGAAGCAGAACAGCGGGTTAATTTTGTCAATCAGGTCTCCCATGAGCTGAAAACACCACTCACCAATGTGCGTTTGTACACTGAGATGTTAGAACAGGAGCTCACCGATGATGAGCCGATTGCGCAGCGCTACCTAGGGGTGATCGGTAGTGAGGCGGGTCGGTTGTCGCGCCTGATTGAAAATGTACTGAGTTTCTCACGATCCAAACGTGAAGGCGTCAGTGTTCGATATCAGCAAGGCATAATTGATAGTTGTATTGGTCAGGTTGTGGAGCTGTTTACACCGGTATTAAGGGCGCGAAAATTAACCATACGCTTTACCGGTAAGGCTTCCCATTTATGCCATTTTGACAGTGAAGCGCTAGAACAGATTCTTAATAATCTGCTGAGTAATTGTGAAAAATATGCTGCTGAGGGTCAGTTTGTCGACATTAATAGTTGGCAAAAGGACAGATCAGGCAGCTTGTATAGCTATATCCGGGTGAGCGACTTTGGCCCCGGCGTGTCGGCAGATGAATCTGAAAAGTTGTTTGAGCCTTTCTACCGTGGCAGCGATGAGTTGACTGAAGGCGTCAGTGGCACGGGTATTGGGTTAGGGCTGGCGCGAGATCTGGCCAGGGCTCATCAGGGAGAGTTGATTGTGGAACAGAGCTCTTCGGCTGAAGCTACATCGGGAGCCAGTTTTTTACTGACGTTGGTTACGCCCGTTGTCATATTAACTGAGATGCCGGTTAGAAAACCGGGTTATTAGACGGGAAGTGTTATGAAACTGTTAATTGCTGAAGATGACCTGCATATCCGTCAGGGGCTGGCGACTCTGCTTGAGTCTGAAGGCTATGAGTGTATAGAAGCGGCTGATGGTGATCAGGCCTGGCAGTTATATCTACAACATGAGCCTGACCTAGTGTTGTTGGATATCATGATGCCGAAACAAGACGGCTATTCGGTTTGTCGTCGTATTCGTCAGCATAATGAGCTACTTCCGGTTATCTTTATTACCGCAAAATCTGAAGAGATAGACCAGGTTCTGGGGCTTGAGCTGGGCGCTGATGATTATATCAAAAAACCTTTTGGTAGCCGTGAGGTGATCGCTCGGATACGGGCGGTGACAAGACGATCGCTACGTCCGGTCGCCGATATAGTGGAGGACGACAGCTTTGTCATGGGTGACCTGCAGATCAGGCCGTCTGAGTTTCGAGCGCTACGGGATAATCAGGTGATTGAACTCAGCCTGAGGGATCTGAAAATACTGCGTTTGCTCTTTGAGCAGCGGGGCAAGGTGGTCAATCGTGATGCGTTGTTCAACCACTGCTGGGGGCGGGACTATTTTGCCAACAGTCGTACCCTGGATCAGCATATATCTAAACTGCGCAAGGTAATCGAACTGGATGTTAAAGCGCCTCGTATTATCACCACGGTGCACGGAATTGGCTATCGATTTGAGTTTTAGAATTGAGCTTAAGTGTTGGGTTTTGGATTTTAGAGCTGAACTATAGAACTGAATCGGCGGTTTTGTTATCAAAACCAAGAGGAGTTTGCATAGGCTCCTCTTGGTTAATGTTTATTTCTTTTCCTGTTGGGCCTCACGCAGCTGTTGCTTCAATTCACGACGAGTCTCGCTGGTCTCTTTTGCATCGGCACCTAAGTGGGTATCGCCGCGTAGTTGAGCCAGTTTCATCTGCTTCTGCCGCTCTTCAAAGCGCTGACGTTGCTCTTCGCTTTGGCTGCCATAGCAGCTCGGGCAGCTGATACCCGCCTGGTACTGATCACTTTGCATCTGTTCAGCTGTTAGCGGCAGGCGGCAGGCATGGCACTGGTCGTAGCTGCCTTTTTCTAACTGATGGTTTACGGTTACCCGGTTGTCAAAAACGAAGCATTCACCTTCCCACAGAGAATCTTCCTGCGGTACTTCTTCCAGGTATTTGAGAATACCGCCTTCCAGATGATAAACCTCATCAAAGCCTTGCTCTTTAAGGTATGCCGTCGATTTTTCACAACGAATTCCACCGGTGCAGAACATCGCAACTTTACGATTCTTTTCTGGGTCGAGGTTGTCTTTTACGTATTGAGGAAAGTCACGGAAGGTATTGGTAACCGGGTTAATCGCGTCCTTAAAAGTACCCACCTGAACCTCATAATCATTGCGGGTATCGACCAGAGTCACCTCTGGATCTGAGATCAGGGCGTTCCATTCTTCGGGTTTGACGTAGGTGCCGACAACACGTTTCGGGTCTATACCCTCTACACCCATAGTGACGATCTCTTTTTTCAGCTTAACCTTGGTGCGATGGAAAGGGTTGCTGTCATCTATGGACTCTTTGTAAACGATATCGTCAAGACGGGGGTCGTTCTGCAGCCAGCTGAGAACTGCGTCAATGCCTGCACGACTTCCAGCTACAGTGCCATTAATGCCTTCTCGGGCTAGCAGCAGGGTGCCGCGTACGCCGTTATCCTGCATGACTTTATGCAGCGGTTCGCGCAGCATCTCGAAATCTTCCAGTGCGACAAATTTATACATCGCACAGACTATGGTATTAGACATCTGTATTCCTCAGCCGACCGGAGCGTAATTCCGGAGCTTAGTGGGGGATTAGCTTATAGAGACTTACGAAAGAGGCGGTATTGTACTTGGATTTGGGAGTCAGGAAAACAGACAAACAGTAAAGGCAATTATAAGTGAAATTGAGGTGCTATAGGCATATTTAATCACCTAATAAGAGCCGGTCATGACTTGCATCAATTAGAGGAAACAGGTGTAACCAAACTGACAGATTTAGCTCTTTTTATGCTCGCGCTTTGAGTGTTTATGAGCTTAGCTATAGATAAAGGATTAAATAAAAATGGACAGGGAAAAAAAGTCCGCATCTTATACACACTTTGAGGGTTAATTCATGCGTAGATTCATTAAAACTCCTGTTGGCTTTGTAAGTTCGCTGGTAATCCTTAGTGGTGTTTTAAGTGCGACTTTAAGTACCGCCGTACAGGCTGCAAACGAGACACTGACCAGTGTTAAGACTGACACTACGATTACACTGGATGGCATGGCTGATAGTGCTTGGGATAAGGCGTCTGAGTTGAGCATAACGCTTGATAATCTGCCTTACAAAGCGAATAACTATGGCGGTATGAGCAGTGTCGATGTGACGATGAAGTCGCTCTACGATGATAATTTTGTCTATTTTCTTATGCAGTACGATGATCCGACCAAAAGTCTTGCCCGCTATCCATGGGTGAAACAAGAGGATGGCTCCTGGAAACAGCTTAAAGACAAAGACCAGACCGGTCATGACAATGTTTATTATGAAGATAAGCTTGCTCTTTTCTGGAACATTAATGCCCGGGGCTTTGCAAAGAAAGGCTGTGATGTTGCCTGCCATATGCAGAATGACGAAGGGAAAATTAACGGTTTTGATCAGAAGGGCAAAGCACCAGGGCGTAAATATACTCGTGAAGGCCAGACAATCGACATGTGGCATTGGAAGAGTGTGCGCATGAATCCACTGGGGCTTATCGATGATCAGTTTGTCGATAGCGTGAAAGACCCGGCAGTGAATAAAAACTGGGGACGTCATGGCGATAGCAAAACCGGTGGTGGTTATGTCAACAATATGAATGCAGATAAGACCGGCCCTGCTTTTATGAATCGCAGCCAGGGTAATGTTGATGGCTATACGATTACGCCATCGCAGAAGACTCCTTTTGTAGATACCTTTAAACCCGGTGACCAGATTCCAGGCATTATGTCTGAAGCGTTTACCGGTTCCCGGGGGGATATTTGGGCTAAAGGTGATTGGAAGGATGGTAAGTGGACCGTTGAAATCAAGCGAGCCCTGGTCACTACCGGTGACAAGGCGGACATTCAGGACGTGCAGTTCAACGACTTGAGTAAGGCGTATAACTTCGGTATTTCGGTGTTTGATAACTCACAGATTGATCACTTGTACCACGAAGGTGCTTACGATCTGATCTTCAAATAGCAGAAGTATTGAAACAACTGATGTTCAAATAACCAAGTGGCTCTTTTCCCAATAGGGGAAAGAGCTTTCTTGTCTTGCGAAGTTACCTATCAAGGACCGGTCTATGCGTATCGATTCACTTAATTTCTCTGCAAAGCTGGGGCTTACCGGTTTTCTGATTACCGTTATATTGGGGGCGTTGAGCGCGGTAACCCTGATCGGTTTGCTGTATTCGAAGCATAACAGCGGCTTTAATATTCCAGAGATGGACAAGGTGCAGTCTCACTACAGTGATTCTTTACTGATCTCCGCGATGAAAGGCTCGATGTATGAATATGTTGCTGAGGATGGTGACATTGATGTGATCGCTAAATGGATCTCTGAAGGGGCAAAGAAGGATGCTTTCTTCGAAGAAGAGGTGCTTTATATCATCGAAGAGGACTGTCAGAAATGTCATAGCCGGAAGTCACAGATGAGTAAGGCGATTACCTCTATGCCGTTCAGTAGTTATGACGACATAGTAAAGTACACCGAGGGAGGCTATAGCTGGACCAAAATGGCAAAAACAGCACATATTCACCTGTTTGGCATCGCTGTCTTTCTAGTGATTGTGTCGATGGTGATGGCGTTTAGTAGTTATGTTGCATGGATCAAAGTTCTGCTTATCTCAGCGGGCTGGATCGCTTTGTGGCTGGATATTGCTTCCTGGTGGCTGGCGAAATTCTCCAGTATGTTTGCCTATATGATATCGGTTGCTGGAGGTGTCGAAATTGGCGCTGTGTGCGCAATGAGCGGCCTCTGTCTGTTGAACCTCTGGTTCAAATTACCGGATGCCGTTCTGGAACGGTCAGAAACTTCGCCTGAATAAATTAAGTAAATCGTAAGCCGGGAAAAGTATCAGCAGATAGAGCTTTATTAATGAGCATCTGCTGATGTTTTCCCCGTTTTTTTATGGGCACTCTGGCCCGATATCAGACGGTAGCCAATTCCGGTAAATTTATCCCTCTCGTTTGTGATCTCCATCATTCTTTTATCACGTGCAATATAGCTGAAATTTCAATGCAAATCGGGTAGCATACGCACCCTTTTGTAGGCTGAGTACTGATTAATGTACTGGCTTTAGCTAAATAATTGAGCTTCAGGTTACGTTTCTCTATGCAGGTTAAAGATTTTCATTTTGATCTCCCCGATGAGCTGATTGCTCGTTATCCACTGGAAAAGCGCAGCGATAGCCGTCTGTTCTGTGTTGATGGCAACAGCGGTGAGTTTCAGCACCGGCAGTTCTTCGATGTTTTGGATCTGCTTGAGCCCGGTGATTTGGTGGTGTTCAATAACACTCGGGTGATTCCTGCACGGATGTTTGGTCAGAAAGCGTCCGGCGGTAAGATCGAGATATTGATCGAGCGGGTGCTGGATGAACGTTCTGCACTGGCACATATTCGTTCTAGCCGGTCACCCAAACCCGGTGCCGAGTTAACATTTGATGGCGGTCTGAAGGCGACGATGGTGGCCCGCCATGATGATCTGTTTGAACTTGAATTTGATCTGGCTGAAGGTCATCTGATTGAAGCGTTAGAGCAGTTCGGCCATATGCCGTTACCTCCTTATATGAAGCGGGAAGATGAGCTGTCAGACCGAGAACGTTATCAGACGGTATATAACGAAAAACCGGGTGCTGTTGCTGCACCTACCGCCGGATTACATTTTGATGATGAGTTGTTCGCCAGCTTAGAAGCAAAGGGAATCAATAAAGCTTTTGTTACTCTGCATGTAGGTGCAGGTACATTCCGTCCGGTGAAAGTCGATAATATTCAAGATCATAAGATGCATGCTGAATATATCGAGGTGCCTGAAGAGGTTTGTCAGGCTGTTAGGGAAACCAAGGCGCGGGGTAATCGGGTGCTGGCGGTAGGTACAACTTCTGTGCGTTGTCTTGAAACGGCGAGTAAAGAGGGGCAGATCGCGCCCTTTTTCGGTGATACCGATATCTTTATTTTCCCCGGCTACCAGTTCCGCACAGTGGATCTGTTAATTACTAACTTCCATCTGCCAGAATCTACGCTACTAATGCTGGTATCCGCCTTTGCCGGTTACGAGCATATGATGGCTGCTTATAAAGAAGCGGTAGAGCAGCGGTATCGCTTCTTTAGTTACGGCGACGCCATGTTTTTGACCAAGAAAAGTTTAAATAACAGCGGCGTCTGAATCGAAAAAACAGAAAGTAGCCTTTAATTTATTCAAATCAGCCTTATATAGGGTAGAGATTACTGCTCTGATGGCGAATTCCTTTTTTAGGAAACTGACTTTAGGAAACTGATTTTGGGAAAGAGTGTGACTAGAGAATGTTTTATGAAGTTTGAGCGAATGGCAACCGATGGTAAAGCCCGTCGTGCCCGTTTGAGCTTTCCCCGTGGCGATGTGGAAACTCCAGCCTTTATGCCGGTAGGTACCTATGGCACGGTGAAGGGAATGCTGCCTAAGGATATTGAAGCGATTGGTGCCCATATTATTCTGGGTAATACCTTTCACTTGATGTTGCGCCCCGGTACTGAGGTGATTAAAGCCCACGGCGGCCTACATGATTTTATGAACTGGAAAGGTCCGATTCTGACCGATTCCGGTGGCTTTCAGGTGTTTAGCCTGGGTGCTATGCGCAAGATTACCGAAGCGGGTGTCCATTTTCAGTCGCCGGTGAATGGCTCTAAAGTCTTTATGGGCCCGGAAGAATCGATGCAGGTTCAGAAAGATCTGGGCTCTGATATCGTGATGATCTTTGACGAATGTACGCCCTATCCAGCGACGGAAGTTGAAGCGGCGGAGTCGATGCGGCTTTCGCTGCGCTGGGCAAAGCGTTCAAAAGAAGCGCACGGCGATAGTCCCTCGGCTTTGTTTGGTATCGTTCAGGGTGGTATGTATCCGCATCTACGTGATGAATCGATAGAGGGGCTGAATGAGATCGGCTTTGATGGCTATGCCATTGGCGGGCTTTCAGTCGGTGAGCCTAAAGAGGAGATGGTCAAGGTACTTGATCACCTGGCGCATAAGATGCCGGAAGATAAGCCTCGTTATTTAATGGGCGTAGGTAAGCCGGAAGATATTGTTGAGGGTGTGCGTCGCGGTGTGGATATGTTCGACTGTGTGATGCCGACCCGCAACGCCCGAAATGGTCACTTGTTTATCCGTAATGGCGTAGTAAAGCTGCGTAATTCGGTTAATAAGACCGATATTCGGCCGTTAGATGAGCAGTGCAGTTGCTATACCTGTCAAAATTTTAGCCGTGCATATCTGCACCATCTTGATAAGTGTAAGGAGATCGTTGGCTCACAGCTGAATACGATCCATAACCTGCATTATTATCAGGAAGTTATGGCCGGATTGCGTCAGGCCATTGAACAGGGTAAATTGGACGACTTTGTTGACCAGTTCTACCATCTTAAGGGGATGGAAGTGCCGCCTCTTAACGTTGAAGTTTGACTTTAATTGATTGATTTTAATAAGTATTAGGAGAAACGTCGATGAGCTTTTTAATCGCTACAGCTGAAGCTGCAGAAGCTACCGGGCCGGGTGGTTTAGATCCAAGTATGTTCAACCTTATTTTCCTGGTTGGTTTCGGTGTTATTTTCTATATGTTCATGTGGCGCCCACAGGCCAAGCGTGCAAAAGATCATAAAGCATTGCTGGGTGGGCTGGCTAAGGGTGATGAAGTGATCACTGCTGGCGGCCTGATTGGTAAAGTAGTGCGTTTGAATGATGACTATATTGTACTGAGCGTAAACGACACTACTGAGCTGACTTTTCAGAAAGGTCACGTGAGTGCTGCGCTGCCAAAAGGCACTATTAAAGAGATCTAGTAACAATCTCATAACAAAACGCCACTATCGTGGCGTTTTTTTGATTTGTTTTATGTAGGGACAGAGCGCCATGCTCAATAAATATCCACTGTGGAAAAACGCGCTGATTATTCTGATACTGCTGATTGGTGGTATCTATGCTGCGCCTAACCTTTACCCTGATGATTATGCTGTTCAGCTTTCCGGTACCCGGGAGTCGAACATTGTAAGCCAGCCTTTGCTGGACCGAGTGAAGCAGTCGCTGACGCAAGCTCAGATCAGCTTTAAAGAAGATGAGCTGACCGATAAGGGCGGTCTGATTCGCTTCCCAGACAGCCGAACTCAGCTTGAGGCAAAAGAAGTTATCAGTCGTACATTGGGTGATGATTATGTGGTGGCTCTGAACCTTGCACCGACCACGCCTGAATGGCTTCGTTCAGTGGGCGCGGGCCCGATGAAGTTGGGCCTCGATCTGCGCGGTGGTGTTCACTTCCTGTTGGAAGTGGATATGGTCTCTGCAGTGACTTCGCGTCTTGATGTCTACGTCAGTGAAATTAAAACCAAGCTACGAACCGAGAAGCTGCGTTATCGCGCTGTGAACCATCGGGAAGATGGTAGTCTGGAACTTAAGTTCTCAACGACGGAAGTGCGTGATGAGGCGATGAGCCTGCTGCGTAAGGATTACACAGAATTTCTGATCGATTCAGAAGATCGTGAGCAAGCTTTTTACCTGACCATCAATCTTGCTGAAAGCAAGATTAGCGAAATTGAAGATTATGCGATCAAGCAAAACCTGACAACGCTGCGTAACCGTGTGAATGAGTTAGGCGTTGCTGAGCCGCTGGTTCAGCGTCAGGGCCGTAACCGCATTGTGGTTCAGTTGCCGGGTATTCAGGATGCGGCTGCCGCGAAGCGTATCATTGGTAAAACAGCGAACCTTGAGTTTCGCTTAGAA
>JAGPUU010000026.1 GCA_018067325.1 Amphritea sp. | reverse complement strand
ATCGAATGGCCACCCCAGCAAACGACCAGGTTAGGTTTGATATGCGGCTCTATCGCACTGGCATGACGTAGGATATGAAACACCATATTGGTGATCTGTTCACTCTCTTCTAATCCATCGCAGCAGATATCCAGCTCGTCCACAACATAGAGCAGATCTCGAAGTACTGAGAACATATGTTCACGGATACCCTGAATTATCTCTCCATCAACAAAGGCACTTGCGGGCGCGTTGATCAGCTCCAGTTGAACACCCCGGTGTTTATGGCTCACCCGAATATCAAAATCTTTGTGCTTTTCCAGCACTTGCTTGGTGCTATCTAATTCACTGCCGCAGTTCAACACCGCTAGTGCACACTGCCTGAACAGTGGATATAAGCCCGCCTGATTGCGATCCTGCAGCTTAGCTACTTCATGTGGTGAAAGCGTATCAAGACTATCAAGCGGCGTAATATTTGCCGATACAAATTGTTCTGTCATCATTGTCATGCCCCTCTATGCAAATACCCCAGCACGAGAACAATTCCCAGCTGTAAACAGGGCTTAGCGGATCCATCCATAGTAGATTTGACCCCACTAAAAAATATAAAGTTCAGGTTACAATATAGTTAATTTTTTAACTCTACTCCAATAACCTGTTGATAAAAAAGAATTAACCTCTTATCAAAGCATCCACAAACAGCGGTACTTCGCGGCTTGCAGGGCCATAGATATGTCGATCAAAAGCAGATTGAGTTTTCGATGGTTCAAGGTTTATCTCTATTGTTTCGGCCCCAACACTGTTAGCCAGCTCAACAAACCCCGCTGCCGGATACACATGCCCTGAGGTACCGATAGAGATAAACAGATCGCAATGTTCTAACGCATCATAGATCAGCTCCATCTGCATCGGCAGCTCACCGAACCAGACGATATCTGGTCGAAGAGTTCCGGCTTGATCACAGCAGCTACAACGCAGATCCGGCTGCACCGAATGATGATTAGGAAACACCTGGCCCGAAGTGGTACAACGCAGATGAAGTAACTCTCCATGCATATGGATCAGATTTTGACTTCCCGCCCGCTCATGCAGGTTATCAATATTCTGAGTGACCAGCAGAAGCCTACCAGAAAACGCCTTTTCCAGTCGTGCCAGAGCTTCATGGGCCGGATTCGGACGAATATCCGGTTGCAACAGATGCTCACGGCGTTGATTGTAAAAACGATGCACCAGCTCAGGATCTCGAATAAAAGCTTCCGGCGTCGCCACATCTTCAATACGGTGATCTTCCCATAGTCCATCGGCTGCGCGAAAGGTTCTAATACCTGACTCTGCTGAGATTCCTGCACCTGTAAGAATCACAATATTCTGATATTGCACTGGTTAGTTCCTCAAAATTGGTAACTCATGGGTTTTATCCTACGCCAACTTCTGCTTAACTAACCATACAGGCCGGAAATTTTTCCGGTAGTTGTAAAATTTAGTCGTATCGAGAAGGAAACCCGAATGAGTGCTGATAAACTCTATATCCTCGACACCAATGTTTTACTGCATGACCCCAACTGCCTGTACGAATTCAAAGAACAGGATATCGCTATCCCGATGACTGTCCTGGAAGAACTGGACAACATCAAAGACCGTAAGCAAAGCGTGGCACAGGAAGCCCGTCACGTTATTCGCGCTATCGACAATATCTTAAGCGTAGCAACCCCCTCTCAGATTCTTAAAGGGGTACCGATTCTGGTACCTGGAACCGACGACGCAACCAAGCTGGGCAAGCTGAGCATCTTCCCCGATCACGAATTAACTGCCCGTCAGGGCTTTCTGCCTGACAACAAAAACAACGACAATCACATAATCAATGGTGCTTTGCATCTGCAGGGCAGTGATCCTCACCGCGAAATAATCCTGGTCACCAAAGATATCAACATGCGCCTTAAGGCGTTGGGTGCCGGACTTCAAAGAGTAGAGGATTACCGTAAAGACCAGCTGGTTTCCGATCTGGACTTGCTGCCTTCTGGCCATCACCATATCGATGGAAGCTTTTGGGAAAAAGTCGAAAAAGTTAAAAGCTATCAGGAAGGGGCCAACACCTATCACAAAATCACCCCTGACCTGCTTCCTGAAGCCTATCCCTGTCAGTATATCTATGACGACTCAAAAGACTTTGCTGCCCGGGTAGTCTCCGTTAATCACGAAGAGACCGTACTGATGGATCTGGGGCATCAAAAGCTGATGCAACAGGAATGTTGGGGCATAAGCCCGATCAACATCTTTCAGGCGTTTGCCATGCAGTCGATTCAGGACCCTGATATCGATCTCTGCCTTCTTAACGGTGCAGCCGGTTCAGGTAAGACCCTGATCGCCTTAGCCTGTGCTTTGGAAATGGTGATTGAAGAGGGCCGCTACAATAAAATTATTGTCACCCGCTCTACGCCACCCGTTGCCGAAGACATCGGTTTTCTGCCTGGCACTGAAGAAGAAAAGATGACTCCTTGGTTGAGCTCGATCCACGATAACCTGGAAGCAATGCATGAAGGGGATGACCGGCCTCAAAGCAGTATCAAATATGCTATCGAGAAG